>JAJCXL010000418.1 GCA_029263435.1 Acidobacteriota bacterium
CATATCGAGTGTGGAGCGCCATCGGGTTTTCTTTGCTCGGCGGTCGTTGTTCGTCATCGCGAGCGTGGCTTTCTTGCTGTGGGGCCGAGCGGCCTTGGATCGGTTTCAGATCCTCGATCCGTTGAAGCGCTGGACCGCATCCGCTCTCGATGCGTCCTTCTCTCTGGGCGGTCTCGACATTTCGGTCGGCGGCGTCGGCGGTGCTGTCGTCGTGCTTCTGCTGACATGGCTATTGGCTCGCTCGGTGCGCTTTCTTCTCCGCGAAGAGATCTTGCCGCGCGTCGATGTACCGGTGGGCACGGGCCATTCCATCGTCGCTGTCATCGACTACTTGATCTGGGGGCTCGGACTCCTGTCGAGTGCAGCCGCCGCGGGATTGAACACGACCCAGCTCACCGTGGTCTTCGGTGCGCTCGGCGTGGGTATCGGATTCGGCCTGCAGAACATCGTGGGGAACTTCGTTTCGGGACTCATCTTGATTTTCGAGCGTCCCATCAAGGTCGGCGACCGGATCGAGACGAGTGAGCATTTCGGGGTCGTCACCGGGATCGGCATTCGTGCGAGCATCATCCAAAAATTCGATGGCTCTGAAGTCGTGGTGCCCAATAGCGATCTGGTGGCCAAAGAGCTCGTCAACTGGACCCGATCCGATATGACTCGGCGGATTGACGTGAAGCTCCGTACCGATCTCGGAAGCGATCCGAGGCGCGTGCTCGAGATCCTTCGTGCGGTCGCCGAAGAGCATCCCCGAACCCTCCGGCAGCCGACGCCGTCGGCCTTCATGACCGGCTTCGGGGAGAGCTCGCTCGAGTTTCGGCTTCTCGTCTGGGTAGGGGTCGACGATTTTCTCTCCGTTTCGAGCGAGCTCAACATTCGCGTCAACGAGGAGCTCGCCAAAGCTGGCATTCGCATCCCCGTACCCGAGCGCGATGTGACGGTTCGCTCGACCGACGCCGAAAGCGAGCGCCGCGCCGCCGCCTCACTCGGTGCCGGCCATCGAAGTGAACCCTGACTCGATCCACGTCACGAGCGCTTCCGCCTCGTCCCGAGACGAGAGCTCGGGAAGCTCGTAGCGAGCCGCGTCTTCGCCGAAGAGCAGGAGTATCGGCCGATAATAGGTGGGGTGAGGCGGTCTCTTCTCGCCCTCTCTTACGCCGATGCCTCGAAATTCGCTCCGAGCGAGCTCGCTCCCATTGGGAAATACGAGAATGTCTCCCTGGAACGAAAGGCGGCGGGGCATCCATCGGTTCAACACCGCCTTCGCGGTGAAGGAGACCACCGCCAGCACTGCCAGTGTCGTCCAGATGAGGTGAAATTCGGCGAGGCCTACCGACGCGAAGAAGAACATTACGGTGAGTGCGGCGACGAATCCCACGACCAAGAGCACGCCCAGGGCGAAGCTTACCGCCCCGACTCGCGGAAGGATCGCTTGGCGAGAGCCCGCTCGATCGACGTAGCGCACGGAGGCGGTGAGCGAACGACTCCACAGCTTTCGGGCGGCGATCTCTAGCACCCACCCGATCGCGAACACGTTGAACGGCATCGAGACCAATAGAGCGAGGTGGTCCCTCACACCGATGCCTGCCCCCGAATAGGCTCGCCGCAGCACGATGAAGATGGGCACGTCCATGACCAGCATGACGGCGAGGAATAAGAGAACAATCTTTGGGATCGGTTTGGGCATGACGACTTTGTCGGAAAAGAAAGCTCCTTCGCGACGACGAGCAGTGATCCTATCGTCGAATCGAGCTCAGGCCCACGAACGCGCCGCCGTTCTCGCGGCAGAGTGCTCGCATCAACGTCGCGAAGCGGACTCCGGTGTTCTCCTGAAAACCGATGCGCGAGAACATGACAGGGAATCCGATGCCGTGGATCCGAACGAGGCGATTGCCCTCGCGATCGGTCTTGTTGATCCTCGCTACCGTCGACACCACTTGTTCGATGGAGTTCCCGGTGAACTCGTCGCCGAAGACGTACAAGCTGATCTTCTTGTTCGGAGCGGCAAACGTTCGAATCGCGCGCGTGATGCCTTCGACCGGGCTCGAATTGCTGAAGGGGGCCCAGCTCCTCAGGCGATCGAGGATGACGCGTCGCCTGCCCGGAGTGTCGGGGATCCACTTTCCGGAGTAGTTGCTGAACATGTACTGGCCCATGTCATTCATGACTTGAATGCCTTTGACGGTTGGGTAGATGTCCAGCACCTCCTCCATCTTTTGCACGACGAGGTGCCACGCATAGTTGTGCATGCTGCCGGACGTATCGATGATGAAGACGATGTACTCGCTATCGACCGGGATGCCGCCGATGACGGCATCCGTGGGCTCACGACGGTGGGTTCGGCCCAAGAGCCTCTTCATCTCTTCGGTGAGACCTTGCTGAGCGGCGAGCAATCGACCCTCGACGATGTCGTTGACCTCGGAGAGCTCTGAGGTCGCGGAGAACTCACCTTGGATCTTGGACAAGTCGCCCCGCAGGCGGGCGACGGCTTCCCGCTCGGTCGAGAGCTGTTCGACGGTCGTCTTCAGGTCACGCTCGAGCACGTTCGTCTCGCCCCGGATCTCGAACAGCTCCTCCTGGAGCTGGGCGACGAGTCCTTCGAGCTCCGAGCGAATGTCCTCGAGTGCTCGCGGCTCTCCGATCTTCGTCAGGACGAGCAACAAGATGATGGCTCCGAAACCACAGCAAATGACGTCGAGGAAGGCGAGGCTGAACCCGTCGAGGCTCCTTCGCGCCCGGCGCCTCATGGCCAATCCTTCGACGGGCTGATGAAAGCGCCGCCAGAGAACAACGCGAGCTTCCAAAAAGCGCTCGAAGCGTGAGGGTCACCCTCCATCGGGAACAACACGACGTTGATGGGCGTGCGGTCCCGGAGCTCCTTGGTGGCGTCCTCGAACAGCCGAACCCGGTCTCGTCCGGAGATCGTCGTTCCTCTGGGCCGACTTTGCCCCTGGGTGGGAAGGCCGTCGACGAGGAGATAGATGTTATCGGGCGCAGGACGAAGCGATCTAAAACTGGTAAACGCTCGATAGAGATTGGTTCCGCCGTCGGGGATGACGCCTTTGAGATGCTGCACGGCTTCGTCGAGGGCCTCGCGGTCACCACCGTCTAGCCATTCATGGTTTTGATCGGGGACGACCGACTGGGACGTCGTGTTGAACGTGTAGATCTGGAACCGGCTGTCCCGCGGGATCTGAGTCGTGATCCAATCGACGGTGGCGACGGCCTGCTGCCATTTCTCCGAGCTTCGCTTCACCGCGTCGGACATGTTGCGTCGACGTACGACGTTCACGATCGTTTCGTCGAGCATGCTCGCCGAAGCGTCGACGAGGATGAGGATGCGCCGGCCTCCGACTTTCAACCCGGTAAGGTACTGGCGATCTCCATCCCCGATGTGGGTGCGGACCCTGTCGCCGGGCGTTTCCTCGCTCGGAGCCTGGGCGGAGAGTCTCTTGACGTCTTCCTCGAGAGTCTTGAGATCCGTCTTCAGCTGGTTGACGTGGGCCTTCTTGGCCAGGGTCTCGTCTTCATAAGTCGCCAGCTCTTCTTGGACTTGGGTGAGCGTCTCGATGAGACGACGAGATAATCCGGCCGTGATGACGTTCTCCTCGTCGATCTCTTCGACGGCGTTTCGGACCTGGACGAGCTTGATATGGCCCTCGAGGACTTCCTCCTCGAGGCGGTCCACCTCGCCGTGAAGATCGGCGGTCATCCTGCCGGACTCTCGTCCGAAACTGGCATTGATGATCATGTAGAACAACACGACCGCGCCAAAACCGCACGTCATCGCGTCCAGAAACGAGAGGCTGAAAACGTTCACGTCGCGTCGGCGCGCCATCAGGCCGTGACCTCGCGTCGGCGCGCCATCAGGCCGTGACCTCGCGGCGACGAGCCATCATGTCTCGACCTCGACCAGCTGGAGCTCTACTCCCGGCGTTCCGAGACGCAGGCAGTCCCCGATAGCCAGGGAGACCCGCTCGTGGACGCGCTCGTCGTTGACGAACGAGCCGAATTGGCTGTGATCCTCCAGCATCACCCGTCCGTCGATGCGATAGAGGCTGCAGTGATAGCGGGAGATGCCGGCCGTCTCTCCGGTGACGTTGAGGCCGCGAGCATCGCCGGGGATCGACAGGCCGATCAGAAACGGGCCCGGGTCGATGGCGATGGCCTTGCCCGCGAAGAGAACATGGGACGGCGCGCGCGGGGCCGGCTTCGCGTCGTCGCGAGGTGAGGAAGCGTCTCGCTCGGCGGCCTTGTCCGGATCGAGATCCAAACGCGTGAGAAACGGCAGCGCGCCGTCATCCGCCGGCCGGGGTTGGCGACGCAGGTAGCTGAGCGCTCCTTGGGCCGCGGCGACGGGCGGAAGGGTGATCACGTGGTCTGAGAGGTCGCGCTTTAGCCTCTCGACGAGACCAGGGAGTCGAGCGACCCGATGGGATAGGAGCAGCGTTACCGGCTCTCCATGGGGTAGGACGGAACCAGCCAGCGTTACCAGTGCTTGATAATAAGCGCTGGCACCGCCTGCGAGGTGGTCGCGCTCCAGGTCGATCGTCAAGGTCTTGCCCGAGACCTCCATGGAGGCAGAGATACCGGACTGGGTGTCCAAGGCCTCGAGCCAGCCCGGCAGCTGGTCGTAGAGGTCCTGCTCGGACTGCGCTCGATGGAGTGGATCGTAGCGCGTCTGCCGGACGAAGCTCTCGGCGATGTGGGTGGCCCAGGCGTCATGGAGCGGGATGATGCCCACCGATTCTTCGACGTTGGCGTTTTCGCGGATGAGCTGGTCGCTCCTTCGGATGAGGGACGCCGCCGCGCGGTGGAGGTGAAGATCCAAGTGTAGGAGGGTCGCTCCGCTCGAGACAGTGGCGGCAGCCGCGAGCGCCGAGTCGATCATGCCGCCCACGGGGATGCCTCCGGAGCGCGCCATCCCGAGGATGAGCCCGAGCTGATCGAGCGAATACCAACCGGGTATCGCGAGCATCGCCTCTTCGCTGGAAGGGAGCGATTCCCAGAAGCCGGTGAGGTGTGCATGAGCGAGATCCGCTCGGGTCAGCCGGCTCGGAAACGGTCGAGCGAGCGCAGTGGTGTCGATGGCGTCCCAAAATCGAGTATGAGTAAACCGCGGTTTCAGCCGGGCGCGGTCCCGAGCTTCGGGCCCGAGCACGAGGCTCGCGCCCTCGACCACCGCGTAGCCGGGGCTTTCCGGCGCCTCCAGGACGTCGGGAGCTTCCGAGCGGATGGCGACGAAGCCGGCGTCGTTGAGCTCGATGGCGAGAGTGGTCATGGCGGTGTGCTTCAAGGAACCCGAAGATGCTGAATCAAGTGGTGGTCGAGATAGGTCTCGGTGTCGAGAACGAGTCGTTCTTGTTGAAGCTGCAGCTGATGCAACAGAAACATCAAGACGATGCTGATGAGAAGGGCGATGAAGGTCGAGTTGAACGCGACACCGAGACTCTGAGTCACCCCCGCGATGTCGCCTTCGACCGCTTTGTGCGCTTGGCCGAGCGCTTCACCGATCCCGCGGACGGTTCCGATGAACCCGATGGATGGGATCGCCCACGCGATGTAGCGCACCATGGAGAGCTCGGATTCCAAGCGATCGGATTCCGCCTCGCACACCGCACGTGCTGTCGTGGAGACGTCTTGAATATTGCGCGTCGCCCGAAAACGATGGAGCGCAGATTGGAGCGAACGGGGAAGGAGCAGGCTCCGCTCGACGGGGGACAAGGCCTCTATCTGGCGTTCGTACTCTCGCGCGTCTTCCGGGAGGATCTTGGTGCCTTCTCCGGTCGGAACGAGATCCATCTCGAGTAACCGGTGCTCGCGTGAGAGCACGACGCCCTTATAGGCCATGATGGCCATCGCCCAGATCATGAGCACGAAGCAGGCTTCCTGCTCGAGATCTCGCACGATGACCCACACCGAGCGTTCCTGAACGTAGTTGGGGTCGGTCTCCATCAGCGCGCGCTGCTCTCCCATGATGATGTCGGCTTTGGGTCGAACCACCAGGACATAGAGCGCGTGAACCACGATGAGCGCGACGATCAACGAGAGCGCCTGGTAGACGAACTCGACCGGATAAGACTTCTTCATTCAGATATCCACCGGAAAGGAGATGGCGCTGTCGGCCGGAACTTTCTCCGTCGGGATAAAATCTTCATCCTCTTCTTCCGCGGGCTTGGTCTGCTGACGCGGCGCCACCGGGGTCGCGAGTGGCGTCTCTCTCGAAAGAGCCATCGTGCCGAGAACGACCGATCCCGTCGCGACGAGAGGTAACGCGATCCAAAAGGCGATCCACTTCATAAGACACTCCTGTCGGGTTGTTGTGCTCCAAGTTGAGCTCTCACTTCTTGGCTCGTGACGTTCATTCGAGATTCCTCGCGATGCGAAAGCCGACATCCGGCCTTGGCGTGCTGCCGTAGTCGCGAAACGTGAGGCGAAGCTCCGTCACGCTACCCTGCAGCCAGCTCGCACCGCGGATGACGTTGAACTCGCCCTCGTCCGGCCCCGTTGGATCTTGAACGAGCTCCGATGCTGCCGACGGATAGATGGTGTAGAGATCTTGTACCCACTCCGCTACGTTTCCGCCCATATTGAACAGGCCGAGCGTGTTCGCCCCGAAGCTTTCGGACGGCGCGGTGGCCGCGAAGCCGTCGTCATATCCCGGGAGCGTCGTCGTCACCAGGCCCTTCGCTTGCTCATCGGCATAATTTCCCGAGCCCGGACCGACGGGGAGCGTATCGCCCCAGGGGTACTTCAAACGCTTGCCGGACGGATAGCGCGCCGCACGCGACCACTCCGCTTCAGTGGGAAGTCGATAGCCGGTGTTGTACGGCTTCACCGGGATGAGCTTGCCGCCCTGGTTGACGTAAGCGGCAGGGAGCGAGTCTTGCTCACTCAGCCAATTGCAATAAGCGGCGGCGTCTTGCCAGCTCACGCGAACGACCGGGTGATGATCGATCTCGAGATTCAACCCCTTGACGTCTCCGGAGCGATGCGCGGCTCGGAATTCCCGGAACTGACGATTGGTCACTTCCATGGTCGCGAGGTAGTAAGGCCGGGTGATCTCGACGTTTCGGATCGACTCATTGGCCCGTCTCCCCGGCTCACGGCGCGATGCCCCCATCTCGAAGCGTGTAGGCTGGATGAGGACGAGCTCGTGTCCTTTCGAAGTTTTGATGACGGGGAGGATCGCGGCGGCACGCAGGTTGGCCGTGGTCTCGAGCGTGACCTCGATCGTCTGCGCAAACCCGGGACGCGGCGTGATGTCGGTCGCGAAGCTTTCATAGGCGTCTTTCTTGATCTCGATCCGATGAGGCGCGGCGGGAAGCTTCAAGACTTGTTTGGCGGCTCCCCTCGGCTCGCCGTTGACGAACAGCAAGGCGTCTGGAGGATCGACGACGAGCTCGATCTCGCCCAGCTGGGCTTCGAGCTCGACTTCGAGACGCTCCGCACTGGAGGACTCGAGGGCGACGTCACGGCGCACACTCGTATAGCCGGGGCGGGAGACGTCGACCCGATAGGTCTCTCCGGGCGTTAGGTGGAGATCGAGCGGGGTCGTCCCCTGATACGCTCCGTCGAGGGTGACGCTGGCCTCACTCGGAACACTCGACAAAGCGAGCTTCCCCGGGGATCGCTCGAGGCGGACGGGAGACAGGGTTTGAGCTTTGCCGGCCACGACGTGAACGCTCCCGCGATGCGGTTTGTAGCCCTCGAGGTTGAGCTGGAAATCGTGGGTGCCTTCGAGGACGCGCGTTGCTAACGGCGTTCGTCCATGAGCGGCGCCGGCGACTCGAATGGAAGCGCCGGGGGGCTCGCTCTGAAACGTCACCGCCGCGAAGCGAGGTTCGAGCTTCGCGTCGAGGTTCACGAGAGAGCCCGCTCCTTGTACTTCGACCTCCGCGCGAAACTCGCGATAGCCCGGCGCGCTGACGACGACCTGGTGCTTGCCGGGGGCGAGCTCGATAGGCTCGAGGGGAGTCTCCCCGACCTCGACCGCATCGACGAAAACCTTGGCACCATCGCTCGGCTCCGTGACGAGCGCGAGTCGTCCCGGCAGGCGCATCATCGAAAATTCGTAGGTTTGACTACGCTCCGCGGTTATGTCGAGCTTCGCTTCGAACGGTCGATAGCCGTCTTTCTCCGCCACGACTCGATAGGAGCCGGGATGGGCGAGGAAACGGTCACCGATCCGTACGGCAAAGAGGTTCCCGGTGAGGGTCAGAGTGTCGGGAACGGGTTGGATCTCGATGGCGACGGCGCGGGCGTTGAGCACGGCCCAAGCCCCTCCGCCCAACAGGATCAGCGCAGCCCAAAAGAAGAGTCCGCGCACGCTGCTTCGACGGCTCGGGTGATCGATCGTGCCGATCGGGGCGGGCTTGAACGCGACCGGCTTGACGACCGGCACCGACGGTGTCTCGCGAGCCGATGCCGCTCCGGCGGGCGTGAACGGTGTCACCACGATCGGTGGGTCGGTGGTCGGCTCGCGCGCGGGACCGAGGCAGAAACGTAAGCTGTCCTCCGTGCTTTGGATCTCGATCCGAAGACCGCCTGCGACAGCGATATCGCCGCCCCGCAGCCAGTGAGACGACGTGATGGGGGATCGGTTCACGGTGACTTTGCCAGCCGCCGGCTGGACGAAAACCTCTCCGTCGGCGAGGCCGATATGAGCTACCGCGGCGGCGCCAGCGGGCTGGGTCGGGATGTCAGCGTCGGGGCCGCCGATCGAAAGCGGAAACGCGCTGGCGTCCACCCGTCGTCGGGTGCCGTCGGGCTCTTGAACGAGGAAGCGGCGAGTCAAATCTTCTCCTCGCAACGAACAAGTAGTGGCTCGGGGGGCGCATCGGCTTGAACGACGAGGCGATGGCGTACGTCACGATAGCCGGGGCGACGCCCGACCACGGTGTAGGTGCCGGGACGAAGCACGAGCGCGTGACGGTCGAAGGTGCCGATATTACCAACGCGGTACACGACGACCTCGGTCGCGTTGTCGGACAGGAGGTAGACCGGAACTGGCGTGGAGAACTCGGCGACGAGGCCGTCCAAGCGAGCGATGTGCTCGGCGAGCTTCGGCTGGTTTCGGGCGTCGATGCGCCGCGCCCGTTCGACGGTCACGCTCGCCTCTTGGAGCACTGATTCGTCAGACAGCCGTCCCGGGTTTCCGATATGAAACTCCAACGCCTCGGTGAGCTCTGCCATGGTTCGACTTTCGCTCTTACCGATCTGCGCGAATCGGATGGTGGGGTCGATGTCGAGCACGGCCTGGTAGTGTTTCTCGGCGCTCCGCCACGCCTCCTCGCGGGTAAACAGGTCGGCTCGGGCTCGATGAGCCGCGATGGTCTCGAGCTTCTGACCTTCCGCAACCGCCGCGAGCCCTGCGGTGACGTCGGGGGCGTCGGGGCGGATCGCTTCCGCCCGCTCGAAGCTCTGGCGCGCCGCTTCGAAGTCCTTTCGGTTCAGGGCGGAGACCGCTTGGCTCATCGCGGCCTTGAACGCTTCCGCCGAAGCGCGAGCGTCCACTCGAGCCAGGCCGGATTGCGCGGTTTGAGACAGTGGGTCCAGCTCGATCGCTCGCCGGTAACGAGACGCGGCACCTAAGAGATCGCCTTCGGACTCGAGGGCACCTGCCCTAGCTACGAGGCCTCGGATCTCATCCAGCACTTCCGAACGAGCAAGGCCGGTCGTCGCCTCGCTCAGATTCGGCCGCACCCTGAGGGCCAAGGCAAACGCATCCCGGGCTTCGGAAGCACTTCCGTTCGCGAGAGCGCGACGTCCGCGAGACAGTGCCGCGGCGACGATATCGTTTGCTGAGGACTCTACGGTCTCGAAGGCTTTCAAGGCGGCTTCGTAGGAGGTGGCGGCCTCGCCGAACGCACGGCGCCCCTGCTGCTCTCGCGCGGTGGCTATCGCCGACAACCCGTTTTGGTAAGAGGCTCCGCCCCAGCTTCCGACGTCTCTCGCCTCGAGAGACTCCCTGGCGGCGTTCACGCGCGTCGCGAGTGCGTCCGCTTTCGCTTTCAATGGTGCTAACGCTTCGAGATCGGCGACGGACCTTTCGGGGGATGGCACGGGGTCGCTCGGCGCGCCCGGGCTGGGCGCCGTCTCGGCTCCGGGGGTGGTCTTCGAAGCCTGCTCTACCCAGCGCGGCAGGACCAGGAAGACCGATGCCGCGACGCCCAACAAAACGAGGAATGCCACGATCGTCTTGCCGCCGATCCCGCCGGAGGGGGTCGGGGTGGTGGACGAAAGCGGTAGCTCCGCGCTCGCCGCGGCGAAGTTTTGAGAGGCGATCCGTGGCGGAGCCACGACCTTGGGGGGCGGAGTCAAGAGGACGGCGTCGGGCTTTGCCGGGGGGGATAAAATGACATCGGGTTTGGCCGTCGGGGCGTCGAGAGCGGGGGCGTTTGCCAATGCGCGAACGATGACCTCCATCGACTCTGGCCGGTGACGCGGGTCTCGGTTGAGACAAGCGGTGAAGAGCGCGTCGAGCTCGACGGGCAAGCGGAGCCCGCTCGTCAGATCGCGGGCGAGGGCTCCGAAGCCGAAGACGTCGTCGGCAATCGAAGGCGCGGCGCCGCTTCGCTGCTGGGGACTCGCGGTGCCGTCCGTGCCACCGCCGCTAGAGCTCGATCCGACGTCGGGCTCGAAGGATGAGAGAACGGAACCGATACCGAAATCGACGATATGGACCTTGGAGGCGTCATCGATCAGGATGTTGGCAGCTTTCAGGTCGCGGTGGACGACGCCTTGGCGATGGGCGTAGGCTACCGCCTCGGCGACGGCGGAGAGCACCGGAAGAATCTCGGGAAGCGGACGTCCGCGCCATTGGCCGGCGCCCTCAGCCTCGACCGCGGCCATCGTGATGAAGGCCTGGGTGGGCGTGCGATGAAAGTCAAAGACGCGAACGATGCTCTCGTGGACGAGCTTGCGCGCATTCTTGCACTCGTGCCGCAAGAGATCTAGTTGGTCTCGGGTCGCGTCATCGGGCAGAATCTTGACCGCCACCTGCTCTTGCAGCTCTCGGTCGAAGGCGAGCCAGACTTCGCCCATCCCTCCTGAACCGAGGAGCCGCACGAGCTTGAAGCGCTCGCCGACAACTTGACCGGGAGCCAGAGACGTCATGGCCAGGTCACCTCTCGAAATCAGTTTTGCGGTCGTTCTCCCGTCGCCGGTATCGGCGGGGCGTTTGGATCCAAAGGCAGTCCCACCTCGGTGGCGAAGATCTGCCGCAGCAATTGACGCCAACTCTCATATTGCGTTTCGACGGATCCCGTCAGCCGCAATACTTCACCTTCAACGTCGATCAGAATAGGAGCGACTTCCGAGTCGAACGAAGCGGCGAGCTCTCGAAGCGCTTCTCGGTGCATCTTCGCTTCGCTGCCTTTGGTCAAGCCGTCCTGAATCGCGATCATGCCGCCGATCATTGCACCCTGGCCGGCGATCCGACCGCCTCGTCCTTTACCGCTGAGAATGGCGCCGCCCACGACGGCGGCCGCGCCGCCAATGAGCTCTATCCACTTGGTGCGATTGAGGCTGTCGAGCGCGACTTGCTCCTCGTAGGCGAAGGCGCGCCAGCTCCGGTAGGGCTCCGTCATCTGCATGTCGAAATCCGAGTAGTACTCGTTGAGAGTATCGACGAACATGAAATCGCGCTCTCGGATCTCGTCCAGTCTCACCATCATGGGATCTTCGTCCGAAGGGAGCCTCTCGATCTTGAACTTCGATTTCTTCTCCGACAAGTAATCCCCGAATGCGCTTGGAGCCAAGTAGTTGGCGAATCTGAGCTCGGCAATGCGGCGCACCCGCTGGACGTCCTCGGTGTCCATCTTCCGAGACGCGTCATGGAGATCGTT
>JAJCXL010000419.1 GCA_029263435.1 Acidobacteriota bacterium
CGAAGATCCGAGCTTCGAGCCCTACGCGGAGCTTCCGAACCCGCCGATCCACATCATCGTCGACGCGAAATTCGTCACTCTCACGGGCGTGATCGACACTCAGATTCAAAAGCTCGCGGCCGAAGCCATCGTGCGTACGACTTTCGGGGTACGCTCCGTGCGAAACCAGCTTCGCGTTCGAGAATAAGGAGACTTCGCTCCACTGAGACCTCCCTCGACGGTCAAACGAGCGCGCCCACCCGCTCTTCGAGAAGCGCGGCCGATACCGCTTCGCTCACGATAGGCGCACCGGCGACGACGTCGACGCGGGGCCATAACCGCGCCCGCTTTCGCATCCGGCTGAACACGCTTCCCCCGAGCCCTTGGAGACGCATCGGCACCACCGGTACCGGAGTGCGCTTCACGATGTGCTCAACCCCTTTCCGAAACGGGCCCAAACATCCATCCTGCGTGAGGGTCCCTTCCGGAAAAATGCAGACGACCTCGCCTGCTTCCAGCGCGCCGGCGATCTCGTCGAGTGCTTCTCTCAACACCCCGGGATCCTCGCTGCGAGTAGCGATCGGAATCACGCGCGCACGTTCGACGAGCCGTCCAAGGATTGGAACCTCGGCGAACTTGTAATGCATCACGAAGCGCACCGGCCGCGACATCGCCGCCGTCAGAACGAGCGCATCCAAGTAAGTCACGTGATTGGCCACCAACACGGCGCCGCCTTGCGCAGGGACATTGTCGAGGCCTCGTACGCGTAGTCGGTAGATGAGCCGGACCAGACACCACACCGCGAGACGCGCCATCGTCTCGGGCACTCGCCGCGCGATGTAGATGACGACGACACCGTTCATGATCGCGAGCACTGCAAAGCCGACCGGGGGCGGAACTTGCGCATAGGCCATCCAGAAGGTCAACCCCGATGAGGCGACCATGAACAGCGCCTGCAATATCGCTCCGGCCGAAAGAATGCGGGAGCATTTCCGAGAGTCGGCCCGGGCCTGAACGAGCGCCCCGAGCGGTACGGAGTACATTCCCCCGCACATCGCGATCCCGGTGAGATCGATCAGGATCCGGACGCTTCCCGGCGTCCACAAGAAATCGCGGATCCCGACGAGCGTGGCCGGCTTGGAGAAGTCCCCGCTCGTCAGAAACAAGTCGAAGGCAAAAAGGCTCAAGCCCAACGCCGCCACCGGCACGAGCCCGAGCTCAATCCGGTAGCGGGCGAAACGCCCACTCACGAGGGCCCCGATGCCGATGCCGACGCAAAAGCTCGCGAGAAACGAAGTGACGACGCCAGCATCGACGCCGAGCGAGTACCTCCCGTAGACCGGGAGAAGGGTGACGATGGTGGCGCCGACGAACCAGAACCAGGCGACCCCAAAAATCGCTTCTTGCACCGTCTCGTCTTCACTGGCGAAACGGTAGGATCGTAGTGCTTGGCGGAGCGGATTCCAGTCCAAGCGCAAGGATGGATCGCTCGCGGGTACCCGTGGCACTCGGCAGCTCATCAGCGCCCCGGCCAAAGCGATCGCCATGACGAGCGCCGCGCTCGACGCGCCGGCCGAAGGCGTCGTCGCCAGCAGACCGCCTCCGATCGTTCCGATCAAGATCGCGATGAACGTCGCCGTCCCTACCATGGCGTTCGCGGCGACGAGCTGATCTCGCGCGACCAACTGGGGAAGGATGCCGTACTTCACCGGCCCGAAGAACGCCGACTGGGTCCCCATGAGGAACAATGACGAAGCGAGCACCCACGGGCTTTCGAGGAGGAATCCCAGAGCCGCCATGGCCATGACCCCCAGCTCCGAGGCCTTGACCACACGAACGAGACGGGCTTTCTCGAGCTTGTCGGCGAGCTGGCCCCCAAAAGACGAGAACAAGAAGAACGGAAGGATGAAGACGCCGTTGAGAATCGGCGTCCACCGCTCCCCGTCCACGCTCCCGGCGAGAGAGCCGAACAGGATCATGAAGACGAAGACCGTCTTGAAGAGGTTGTCGTTCAGCGCGCCCAGAAACTGCGTCCAGAACAACGGTTTGAATCTTCGATCGCCAAGCAGTCCAGGCTCTTTCATCACACGCGCTCCTTATCGAGTCCTGGTAAGAGCAAGCGCCGTACCAGAACAAAACAACCGTGTTTCCAACGAGTTAGGAGGCTATGGCTGCATGCCCGAGCGGGCACCGGTGCATGCATCGCAAGACACCGGTCGTGCTAGACTTCCCGGGTGTCGACTCTCAGATTGGTTGCGCTCTTAGCGGTGATTCTGAGCGTTCCGGGCTGTGCTCCTGAGACTCCGGCCAGAAAAAAAGTCGTCGTTCTAGCCTTCGACGGTGCCGGGTGGGACACCATCGATCCGATGATCGACGCGGGGCGCCTACCCCAGCTCGAGCGGCTGAAGCGCCGCGCCGCGTGGGGACCCCTCGAAACATTCAAGCCGACCAAATCGCCCGTGATCTGGACGAGCGTCGCCACTGGCAAATCCATGGAAAAGCACGGCATCCTCGATTTCGTGTTTCTCGAGAACAACGATATCCAGGTGCCCTATAGCAACTCGGAGCGACGCGAGCCGTCGGTGTGGCAGATCTTGGACCACTTCGACAAGCGCTCCGTCGTCGTGAACTGGTTCGTGACTTATCCGCCCGACGCGATCGACGGCGTAATGGTGTCGAACCGTTTTCGCAAAGCTTTGTTGATCTCGGACGATCGACGGGCCCGCATGGCGGATGCGGTTCATCCACCCGAGATGCTCGATGTTCTCCTCCCCTTCGTGTCCCTCGACTATCAGGACGTCCGCAACCAACGAGAGCTCCCGGACTTGGTCGAGCTTCACGACGGACTCGCTCCCGACAACGACGGCTCCCAGATACCGGTCCTCAAGGACTATTGGATCTACGTGCTCCAAGAGGCAATGATCGACGATGTCTCCAGGCATCTGTTCGAGACCGAGGATTTCGATTTCTTCGCGACCTACTTCCGACTTCCGGACATCGTCCAGCACGCCGCCCTCAGCCTGGTGGATCCCGAGCTGGTCGAGCGAACCCTAGGCGCCTTGCGTTCCGGTGAGATGCGCCTCGAGGACGCCACTGAGCTTCGACAGGCGGTCGCCGAGCTGCTTCACCCGTTTTATCGCCACATGGCCGTGACGATCGAGCACTATCTCGACAACGTAGACGAAGACACTTACGTGATCGTGTTGTCGGACCACGGCTTCTCGCTGCACGCCGGGGGCTACGACCACTACCACATCCCCGAGGATGCGCCCGCCCCCCCGGGCATCTTCTTGATGACGGGACCAAACGTCGAGCCCGGTCGGGTCGCGGCGGTCAGCGTTTACGACATCGCGCCGACGATCCTTCATGTCTTGGGACTACCCACGGGAGAGGACATGGACGGCGCCCCGCTGACCCTCGCGTTGAAAAACACGCACCCCGTCACCCGAAAGCGCTACGCGAAAGACCTCATGACACCCAAAGTGCACGAGCGAGACGTAGAGATCGATCAGCGTACGCTCGAGGAGCTGCGCTCGCTGGGATACATCCGGTAGCTTCTCTTCGTGCCCTAATCACGATGACGCGCGTATGAAAACCTCGCAGGTCATTCAGCACATCACGCGCTGGCTCGACGGATACGCGAAGGACGCCGGCTCCCGCGGTTTCGTCGTCGGGGTCTCGGGTGGCATCGACTCCGCCGTGACCTCATCCCTCACCGCGTTGACCAAACGACCGGTCCTCCTGGTCGAGATGCCCATCCATCAACCGGAGGATCAAGTCACGCGCGCGAGAGCGCACATCGAGACCCTCGAGCGCGAGCACGAGCACGTGTCGTCGGCCACCGTGGAGCTCACGACCGTCTTCGATGCGCTGGTGGACGCGTGGCCGCGGGCGAAGGAGCCCGACCGTCATCACTTGCTGCTCGCCAACGGTCGTGCTCGATTGCGGATGACGACGCTGTACCATTTCGCCGCTCTGCATGGCGATCTCGTCGTCGGTACCGGCAATAGAGTCGAGGACTTCGGAGTCGGTTTCTTCACCAA
>JAJCXL010000420.1 GCA_029263435.1 Acidobacteriota bacterium
TACTCACCGCATCACCGATCCGTGTTCGCTGAGTCGCTGAACGGCCTCGATTCCCGCGAGTTCGACATCGCTCCCAGCGTTCGAGTGTCGCTGGGCTCCGATCTCGAAGTGTGCCGCGCGCGCGTCAAGCCTACGATTGCGCTCTACGTCGGAGGCATGGGAGCGAAGGGACGAAACTTCTATAACGACCTCGCCTGCCGCTACGGCTATACATCCGCCGCGGCGACCATCCAGGACCACTACCTCGCCGGCAGAAAGAAAGACGCCATCGCGGCCGTTCCGGACGCTCTCGTCGACGACGTCTCGTTATGCGGGAGCCCCGAGCGCGTCGGGGATCGATTGCAGGCCTGGAAAGAGGCCGGGGTGACGACGCTCCTCGCGATGTTGGACGAGCGGGATACCTTGCGCCAAATGGCTGCGATTATGGAGCGGCTGTAATTCGGTACAGCTTCGTCTGCGTTCGCATGTAGAGGGCGTCGCCCGCGATCGCGGGACTCGCGAAGCTCATCTCGTCGAGGCTGTTCTCTCCGATCTCTTCGTAAGTGTTGCCGGAAGCCTTCGCCACGATGGTGTCGCCATCTTCGCTGAGAAAGAACACGTGGCCCCCATAGGCCCACGGAGATGCCGAGAACGTGTACCCGCCTCCGCCCACTCGAGCGCGGTAGAGCCTTTTCCCCGAGCGCGCGTCGAGAGCGGAGAGGATGCCGTTATCGTTGACGATGTAGAGGACGCCCCGATAAAGCAGGGGTGACGACGTATAGGCGGACGCGCGTGGGTGCATCCACGCCACGTGGTCGCTCTTTCCGTCCCGCGCGAGCTTCCCCGACTCGTCTTTGAGCGAAATATCGCCGGAGCCTCCCGGGCGCACGGCAAAGACGGGGCGATTGGACTCGCCCTGGCTTCCGGTGGCGACGAAGAGCATCCCGTGGCCGGCGAGCGGCGTCGGCGTCGCTTGCCCGGACAATCCGGAAAGACGCCAGAGCTCTCGGCCATCTCCGGGATCGTAGCTGACCGCTTGCCCTTTGCCGACGGCGATGATCTCGGTGCGGTTGGCATTTCGCCAAATGAATGGGCTGGCCCAACCCGATTGCTGCATCCGGTGGCCACCTTCTCTGGCGACCCGAAAGACTTCCGCTCCCGTCTTCTTATCGACGGCCGCGAGAAAAGAGGCGTCTTGATTGTCATGCTGGACGTAGACGAGGCCTTCGTGGAGGACCGGCGACGAGGCGGTCCCGAAATCGAGATAGATGGGGTGCGGCTCGAACCGCTTCTCCCACAAGAGCTCGCCGTCCATCGAATAGCAAAACAAGCCCACGTTTCCGAAATAAGCGTAGACGCGCTCGCCATCGGTCGTCGGGGTCTCGGAGGCGTAAGTGTTCTTCCGGTGCCGCCCTCCGAACGGGGGACCACGATGCGCCTGTTTCTCCCACAGGATCTCACCCGTCTTCGCATCGAGCGCGAGGACTACGTAGCTGATTTGCTTGGCCTCGCTCGCAAGCTCGATGTCCCGCGAGACGACTCTTTCGAGCACTTCGTCGTCGGACAGTCCCTGATCGGCGAGCTCCGCCGCGTAGTCGTTCCCGTAGATACCGGTGGAGGGCTCCTTGAAGGACCCCGCGACGTTGACGGCCGACGTCACGAAGATACGTTCTCCCCACACGATCGGAGACGACCACCCGCGACCCGGAATCGTTTGCTGCCACGCGATGTTCGTCCCGTGCTCTCGCGACCACTCCAAAGGGGGGTTGCCCGTCTCGACGGCGCCGGTCCCCAAGACACCTCGAAAGCGCGGCCAGTTGTCTTCGGCATCCGCCGTCGCGCAAAAGGCGACGACGCCCACGAGCACGAGTCTACCTACGACTCCGCCCGCTCGACGGGGTCGAGCTTTTCTCCGAGGAGACATCATGGCGCAAGATTAGCACCGGCGGCTCGCAGGCCGCGAGCGGGAGACTCGACCGTTGGTTTGGCGAGGCGAATCTTAGCGAGAACCCGATCCGTCAAGTACCGCGTTTGCGGGCGACGACCTTGATTTGCTTCGGTTCCTCGATCCGGATGTAGTACTTGCCTTCCTGCTCTTCCACTTTCCCGGACACGCGAACGTTGCGCTTGCTGTACTTCTTCTTGATGTCGACTCTGAACTTGTGCGTGGACTTCGCCAAGACAATCGCCTGAAAAGCGGAGCTGTTATCGGCGCCGAAGTAGAGGTGATAACCGGCTGGTGACTCACCGACGGCGTAAACTCTCCCCTCGACACTTATGTCTTTCCCGAGATGATCGGCGGTGATCTCCGTCGGGGAAAGCGGCTTCGATGCTTGAGCGAAACATACCGAACCGTAGAGGAGAAGAGTGGTCGCGACCACAACTGAGGCTCGCATGAAGACCTCCTGTTCAGATGGCAGTGGGGAAAGAGCCGCCAGCAAAGAGGGCCAAGGGCCCCTCCGCCCGTCCTACTGAAGCGGATCTATCATCCACAGGGAATTCGTGTCAACTCCAGCCCAGTCTAGCTAGGGCTCATCGGGGGCGCGTTGTTGGCGCAGAGCCTCAATGCACCGGCGGGTCACCACCTGAACGTTTGTCGTAGTAAGACTCGAATTTCTTCCGCAGCCGCTTCATCCGATAGCGCCGATAAGCTTCTCGCACGGATCCGAGAAACGGAGTCCGGCCGCTGACCAAAGAGGTCCGCGCAATGCCGACCCAACGCAGCAAGACGAACCCGGTGATGAAGCCGCCCAAGTGAACGACGTGGGCAACCCCTTCTCCTCCCGACACCGAGCTCACGAAAGCGATGAAGCCGAAGACGGTGACGAGGTAGCGTGCCTGCACCGGAAACATCAGGAAGACGAGGATCTCGCGATAAGGAAACAGC
>JAJCXL010000421.1 GCA_029263435.1 Acidobacteriota bacterium
TGGTCAAAGGACGCTTCGAAGGAAAGCAAACGTTGACGACGGCCGGGGCCAGCTGAAGCGCTCCCGATCCCGACAGAGAAACGAGCACCACGAGAAACTCGAACGTGCGGATGGCGAGCAGGTAGCCGACCCCGAGCAACAACACGACGAGGACTCGTCCTACTCGTACGTAGTGGACCGGGGTCCTGTTACTGGCGATATAGCGCTGATAGATGTCCCGGGTGAGCACAGTCATGTTCGCGTGCAGAATCGAGTCTAGAGTGGACATGGCCGCGGCGGTCGCTCCCGCGAGAATCAAGCCCGTCAGCCACGGCGGAGCGTGCACGAACAAAAGCTCGGGGAAGATGCGGTCGGGGACTTCGAGGCCGGGCATCGCGACGGCGCCTCCAAGTCCGACGAGCGCGGCGGGGATGTAGAGCGAGACGAGATAAATGGGTGTCGTCGCTCCGAGCCATTTGATCGTCCGCGCCGATGCCGCCGTGTAGAAGCGGATCATCATCTGCGGCATGAACATCACTCCGGTGAGAGACACCATCATCCCGAACCACATGCCGGGGGTGAAGAATCCCTCGGGCCCGGGAAGCGTCAATAGATCGGGACGCTGCGAGACCACCTCGCGCCACAAAGCGAAAGGCCCGCCGAAGAGTCGGAACGAGAGCACGAGCGCTCCTGCCCAGATCGCTACGTACATCCAAATCCCTTGAATCACGTCCGTCCAGTAAACGGCTCGCAAGCCGCCCGCGATGAGATAGACCGCCGCGACGATCAGCAAGATCAGCGTCCCGACCGGAAACGATATCCTTCCTCCCGAGGCGACAGAGATGATGTAGCCGAGGCCCTGCGCTTGCACTTGAATGTAGAGGATGGTGAACAGAACGGAGACGAGCGCCACCACCACCCGCACGGCTTCGCTCTCATAGAAATCTGCGAGCAGATCGGCTGGAGTGACGTAGCCGAAGGCTTTTCCAAGAGCCCAGATACGGGTTCCGAGCACATAGCTGATGGCACCGACGAGGATGGTCCACGTGCCGGCGTCCCAGAAACCGATGCCGTGGGTGTAGAAGAAACCGCTCGAGCCGAGAAAAGCGAAAGCGGAGTGATAGGTCGCCACTACCGTGAGGTAGAGGACGACGACACCCGCCTTACGACCGTAGAGAAAGAAATCCTCGACGTCCATCGCGAGGCGCCGATTCGCGACGAGGCCGATGACGAGAGCGACGATGAGATAGAGAAAAATCAGTCCGGTCGCTACGATCCAGGCTTCCATACGTCTACGGCGCGCCGGCGATGCCGCGGGATCCTCGCGTGATGACGACGTGGATCATCGGCTACTCGACGGCGGAGCTGCTTCGTTCATCCAGAGCTTCACGCACGATCTTGAGCAACGTTTCCGGCGCGTAGGGCTTGCGGACCACTCGCGCCCCGCTCTCGGCGAGAAACTCGGCGTCGAGCGAGCTGTGAGCAAAGCCGGTGCTGAACAGAACCGGGACCTTCGAGCCCGTCTCTCGGATCGCCTCGAAGACCTTCTTGCCTCCGATCTCGGGCATCAGCACATCGAGAACGACGAGGTCGATGCTGTCGGCGTTGTCCTCGAACACCGAGAGCGCTTGACGGCCGCCCGCCGCGCTCAGCACTCGATAGCCTCTTCGCTCGAGCAGAATCTTGAGCAAGTCGAGCAGGGCCTCTTCGTCCTCCGCGATGAGGATCGTCTCCGCGCCGCCGGGAGGCTCGGCGTCGTCCGACGCCACCGAGGGCTCGGGCTCGGTCTTTGTGCGGGGAAGATAGATCGTGCAACGAGTCCCCCGCTCGGGCTCGCTTTCGATCTCGATCATCCCTCCGAGCTGTTGCACGATTCCATAGACCATCGACAGCCCGAGGCCGGAACCGGATCCGACATCCTTGGTCGTAAAAAACGGCTCGAAGGCCCGCTCGCGTACTTCGCTCGTCATCCCGACCCCGGTATCTCGTACGGAGAGCGTCACGAAGCTCCCGGTGAGAGGCAAATTGCGAGCGTCTCGTACGGATTCGTCGACCTCCAGGTTCCGGGTCTCGATGGTGAGCTTGCCGCCCTGAGCCATGGCATCGCGGGCGTTGACGCACAAGTTGACGATGACTTGCTCTAGCATCGCCGGATCCGCCGCTACCAAGTCGACGGCCTCTTGCGAGCACAGCTCGAGCTCGATGTGGGGACCGAGCAGTCGACCGATCATGTCTCCCGCATCCGCCGCGACCTTGCTGAGATCGAGCGTGCTGGCCTGCATCGTCGTCCGGCGGCTGAACGCGAGTAGCTGACCGGTGAGCTTTGCCGCTCTCTCGGCGGCGGCAAGGATATTGTTCAAGAACTCCTCACGACGTGACCCGTCCTCGACGAGGATCGCGGCGTCCGCGTAGCTCGTGATGATCTGGAGCATGTTGTTGAAATCTTGTGCGACGCCACCGGCGAGCCGCCCGACCGCTTCCATGCGCTGCGATTCGCGAAGCTGTCTCTCGGTCCGCTTCTGCTCGGTGATGTCCATCGCAATGGTGCCGACTCCGATGATCTTTTCTTCCTCGTCGAGGACCGGAAACTTGGTGAGGGCCACCTCGTGGGCGAGGCCTTCGGCCAGCTCTACCTCGAGCTCGCGCTCGACGACACTCCTCTGTTCGAGCACCTCGTGGTCGAGCTCGGACAGTACGGCCGCATAGGCGTCGGGAAAAACCTCCTCGGACGTGTGTCCGACGGCGTCCGCTTCGGCGACGCCGTACCACGCGACGAAGCGGCGGTTGACGAGTTGGTAGCGGCCGCTCAGATCCTGGAGGGAGATGGCCGATGGGGTGTGGTCGAACGTGCTCTTGAAAGCTTCCTCGCTCTTTCTCAACGCCGCTTCCGCGGATTTCAATCGAGTGATGTCCGTGCGAAGCCCCACGGTTCCGCCATCGCGGGTGCGGCGCTCCTCCGTTCGGAGCCAACGTCCGTCGCTCAGTCTTTGCTCGATCGGACCCTGCGGGTCGAGGTGAGTCTCGAGCCTCTCGGCGATCCATGCCTCTTCTCGCCCCACCGCGTCCGCGAACTCGCCACGATAGACACCCTCTCGTAGCATGTCCTCGAACCGGGAGCCTTGTACGAAGACTTCGGCGTGCTTCGAATAGGTTTGTTTGTAGCGGGTGTTGAAGAGAACGAGGCGGTCATCCGCATCGTAGAGAGCGAACCCATCCGGAATACTCTCGATCGCGTCATGCAGGCGTTGTTGGCTGACACGAAGCTCTTCTTCGACGCGTTTGCTGTCGACTTTGACGCGTGCGAGAGATCGCTCGAGCTCCGCTACCCGTTCGCGCAGCTCAGCGAGCTCTGCCTCCGGTGTGCGCGCCATCTCCTGACGCGTCATCCATCGTTGAGTACGAGCTCGAGTCTCACGGCTCTCCACCACTAGAGACGATGTGCTCGACGAGAGTCCCGAGGGGAGCGGCTCGAAACGACTCCATCCGTTTTCGATTGACGAAGATCGCAGGGGTGCCGGTGATGCCGAGAGCGTGGCCTTCCGCGATGTCTTGCCTTACCTCGGCGACCGTCTCCTCGGAGACGACACATTCGCCGAAGGAGTCCTCGGATAGGCCCAGCTCTTGTGGGAGCGCGTCGAGAGCGGTTTCGTTCAGACCGGGCATCGCGTAGATGGCATCGTGCATTTCCCAGAAACGGTCTTGCCGGCCCGCGCAACGCGCCATAAAGGCCGCCTTGCAGGCCAACAGGTGGCCCGGTTGTTTCATGTTGTCGTTGCACGCGGTGTCGAGCGGGTAGTTTCTGAAGACGATCCGGACATCTTGCGGATAGCGCTCCTGAAGGCGGTCCAATTCTTTGCTCGCCTCCTGACAATACGGGCATTCGAAATCTGAGAAAACAACGACCGAGACTGCCGCCTCAGCGGGCCCCTTGGCGTGATCTCGGCCCGGCGTCAACGTCAACGGTGCTTCGGGCGTGAGCTCCCACGTTTCTCCGATCCCGCGAGAGGCGACCGGGGTCCTGTGCTCGGACGGATCGTCGGTCAACAAGAACGCGAGTGCGACGACGGCGAGACCGGCGATGACGACGCCTACGGCGACCAAGCTCACCGATTGGTCTTTCGTGGGCTCGTCCGGCGGCTCCACTTTCTTCCGGGTCGAGTGTTTTACGCTCATGCCTCGCAGGATATCAAAGCTCGAGGATCGGGGCTAAGCGTGTCACGGGACGCCTCCCCCACTCTGCGTAGGCCCTTCGATCGCGAGCAGCAGCAAGTGAGCCGCGCTCCAACTGAAGTGCTTGACGTTTCTCCCGGCCCCGGTGAGCGGGTCGTAGTTTTCGAACAGCGGCGGTCCCTTCGACGTCGCTCCGTCTAGGTGATCGAACAACTGGCGGGTCAGTGCGACAGCGTCGTCCTCGTAGCCGTAGCGAGCGAGTCCTTGGATGGCGAAATACGCTTGGTCGAGCCAAACGAGTCCTCGCCAGTATCCGTCCGAAAACTCCGGATGCGCACGAGACACGGTAGGAAAGGGCACATAGGTGCGAAACTTAGCCTCGTCCAACAGTGTCTCTCGCACCCGCTCGGCCTGCTCAGGGGTGGCGAGCCCAGCCCATAGCGGAATGAAACCCTCCGGCCCCTGGACGGCTACGATCTCTTTGGACGAGACGTCGATGTCGTAGAACCAACCGCTGTTCTCGTCGTACATTTGGTCTCGGATCTCGTCGGCGAGCGCGTTCGCCTCCCGGTGCCAGCGAACGGCTTCGGTCTGGAGTCCCAGAGCTTCGGCGAGCCGGCCGAGCACGAGCTTCTCGAAGTAGAGGTAGCTGTTTAGATCGACGGATTCTTGATCCATGGACCACGCCGCCTCGCTGTTTTTGAGCATCTTCGTCTCGTCGAAGCGGACGGCGTTGTCCATCCCGCTCTCCCACCGTGCGGCTTCGAGGGTGCCGTCGGTCGAGCCGTACTCGCACAACCCATCGCCGTCGTGATCGCGCTGTTGGTACCAAAACGCGTGGTAGCTCGAAAGCTTCGGATACAGCTCGCGAACGAAATCCAAGTCTCGCGTCACGGTATAGATGATCTCGATCGCCCAGCCGGCCAACGGAGGCTTGGTGTCGCGCCAATTGTCTTCGGCGGCGTCGAGATAGATGACGTCCGGCACCATGCCCGACGGATTTTGATGGTCGAACATGAGCCGCACTTGATCTTTCGCCAAAGCGGGATCGAAGTGAGCGAGCGCTGCGGCGTGCTTCCATGAGTCCCACGCCCAGAAGCCGTTGAAGTAGTCGACGTTCGCGGATGGGAACAGCGAGCTGAAACGCATGCGGCCCAAGGGCGCGCGCCAGTTGGTGACGAGAGTCTCGAGCGCTTTCACCAGGAGGATCTGCTGCGGCTCCGAGTCTTTCCCGTCGACGCCGAGTGACGCCAGATAGCGGGTCCATCTTTCGCGGTTCCTGGCGAAGGAGGCTTCGACGTCGACAGGTCGTCGCTCCATCGTCGCTTCGTTCCACGCGAATGTCATCGTGAGCGCCGTCGTGACGCTCTCCCCGGGATCGAGCTCGAAGCGATCCACGAGGCCCATGCGGTAGCGCGTCCCCGAGATCTCGACCGGCGCCGTTTCTCTCTCGACGGTCAACAGAAACGACTCGCCGGTCGAGGCGCGTGCGACCACCCCGTCTCCGGAGCCGGCGAGGGCTCCTTGGTCGGAGAAGAGCTCTCCCGTCCAGCTGAGCGTGAACGCGCGTCGGATCGACGTGACGTTGGTCAGCTCGACCCGATATAGCGCGGTGGAGGGTGCGTCGAACCAAAGCGTCTCCGTCCGGGCCAAGCCGAGCTTTTCTTGCTCCGAGAGGAGCATGCCTGGAAGGGTTCTCGAACGCGCGGGCCGCGACGGATACTGAGCATCGGTGTTATCGCCGTCGCCGACGCCGTCCTCGTGAACGTCAACGTCGAGTGTCGCGAGTCGGGGGCTCAGCCATTGGCCACTCGTCATCATGAACGGTCCGGTGAAGCCGCCGCCGCTCTCGTCGGGCGCCGGCGCCATCGCGAACCAAGCGCCTTGATCGGAGAACGGGGCGAAGGACCAATCTGTTGGACCGGCGGGGACGCCGTGCCGATCGAGGACGTCGGCAAAAGGTTCGATCTCCGCGGAGCGCGAGAGCACATCTGGTCTCGGCTGGGCGCACGCGAGCGCCGACACTCCAAAGGCTGCCAGCGCGAGACGGATCAGCGGTTGGCCCCCGTCATCGCCTCCAGCTCGCGAGGCTGTCTCGGAAGTGCCGCCGTCAAGTTCTCGTGACCGTCCTCGGTGACGAGGATGACGTCTTCGACGAAGACGGAGAGGTTCTCGTCGTGGTTGTAGTACCAGGGCTCGACCGTGAAGATCATGCCTGCTTCGAGCGGAAGCTCCGTCAGCACGGGGTCTCCGGTCGAAAGCCCGATGTGATGTCCGTAAAAGCCTCCCGCCTGCATGTAGCCGCGCTCCTCGACGGGGATCTTCGAAACGGCGATCTCCTTGAGCTCAGCGAAGGTGACCCCCGGTTTGACCGCAGCGATGATGGCGTCGGACACGGAGGTCGACAACAGGAGAGCGCGCTTTTGCCGGTCGGTGAACTTTCCGGAAACCGGGAACGTGCGTCCGACGTCACTCACGTAGTAGTCGAGCTCAGTACCGACGTCGAATATCACGAGATCGCCGTCCTCCATCGCTCGATTACGTCTGTCATAGGTCGCCGCGAGGATCCTCCAGGGCCACAGCGAGTTCGGCCCCGACTTGATGATGGAAGCGAAGGCGAGACGCTGTGAGCCACCGCGCTTGAACGCCGCTTCGAGCTCCGCCTCGAGTCGGCGCTCGTCGACACCGGCCCGGACGAAGCCGGCCGCGTGCCGGATGGAGTCCATCGTGAGACGGCACACCCGGCGCATGGCCTCGATCTCCGCGGCGTCATGCACCGCTCTCACCCGTGCGATCGAATCGTAGGCGTTTCCGAGACGGGTCGCCGGGTGGGTGCTCTGAAGATGAAGAATCAGGGCGTCGATCGGGCTGAAGCTCTTGACGAAGTCCGTCGCCACCTTCGGGATCGACCCGCGTCGGCCGAGATTCACCCGAAGAGACCTTCCACTCGACACCCACGATGCCACTTGGGAAGAGAGATCGGCGACCGGCCTGAACGTCTCGATCCCCGAGCTCTCGACGAGCTCCGGGTCGGTCGTGAGCCGGCGGCCCGGAAAGTCGTTCTGACGAGAGGGATTGAAGAAGCGAGCGTCTCGTTCCGGGCTGAAGACTTTCACTTCCCGCTCATCCGCGTCGAGAACTAGCACCGCGTCCGGAAGCTCCAAGCCGGTGAAATAGCTGAAGTCGTCGAGCTGACGAAACGTGAACCCCTCCGACACTCCCGTGCGCGCCGGCAAGAGAAAGACCCCGCCGCCGTCGGCTTTCAGTCGCGCCATCATGTTCTCGCGACGCTGCCGATAAACGTCGGGCTCGAACGGGACCCTCGTCCACTCCAGGAACCCTTGCTCCGGGGTAGGTTGTCTTGATTGTGGGGTCAGCGTCGTCGCGGTCGCGACGAGAAGAGTCGTCCACATCACTGTTGTTTTCGAGAACATGAGCCTCCTGAACTTGTTTCGAGCGTGAAGTATTCCACGGGCGCACGCTCCCGGCGAACGCCGCCTGCGTTGTCACCGGTCCTTCCAAGCCAATGCACTTGGCTGTGGGCCCGGGGGCCGATACAGTTGTCACCGCGACCGCGGGCTACATTTCGTTTCGCGAGGGGGGTACAAACGATGCATCGTGCCACGAGACGATCGTTTCTGAAACGAGGGTCAGCGGCGGCGCTCGGTTGGAGCGCTTTGCCGGGCTCGGCTTCCTCCAACGAGCGGCGGCTCAGAGTCGGCATTATCGGTGGAGGCCTCTCGGGGGTCTCGTGCGCGTGGCTCCTCGACGGCGTCGCTGACGCGGTCTTGTTCGACGATCGCGACAGTGTCGGAGGCCACGCTCACACCATTGCCGTGCCGCTCGCCGGACGCCCCGTCTTCGTCGATGTCGGCGCTCAGTTCTTCGCGAGAGGGCCGCACCCGACTTATTCGAAGCTTCTCGAGCTCATCGGGCTGACGCTCGACAATGAACCCGCGGCCGACGCGACCTTCGAGGCCGAGATGTCGATCACGGTATCGGATGAAAGCCAAGAGCTCCCGCGATTCGTGTCTCCCACGAGCGAGCGCGCGTGGCCGATCCTGGCTCCATGGAATCGAAATTCTTTGATCGCCTTCTTGTTGTTCTCTCTCGCCGCGAAGAAGCTCACCGAAGACGGCGATTGGCTCGTCTCGTTGGACGCGTGGCTAGAGGCGCTGCCGGTCGGCACCGAAGAAAAAGAGCGCTTGATCCTTCCGCTGGTGAGCGCGATGGTCGGCTGCTCCATCGAGCAGGCGCGAAGCCTCTCCGCGAGAAGCGCCCTCGTTTTCGTGGGCCGCGCCTTGCCGGACAATCTTCTCGACCCGTTTCGCTATAGCGGGAGCCTCGTGGGCTTGGGCGGAAACGTTCGCTACCTTTCCGGCATCACGGGGAACACCACCGTGCATGTCGGCTCGCCGGTGGTTCGAGTCGAGCCTCTACCATCAGGAGAGCTTCTCATTCGAAACCGGGACGGCGTCGTCGAGAAGGTCGACGTCGTGGTGCTCGCGACACCTCCCTATGTCAGCAAGCGTTTGCTTCCACGGGATCCCGCCCTTCGTGCAGCCCGGCGCGCGCTCAGACGATTCGACTTCTTCGATGCCGAGATTTCCATTCACACGGATCCCATTTATATGCCGGAGAAGCTTCTCCACTGGTCCGCCTACAATCCCTGCCTCGAAGGCGATCGATGCGAGGCGAGTGTATGGTACGGAGCCCTTTGGCCTCGAAAACCGGGCTCGCCCCCGGCGCCGATCTTCAAGAGTTGGGCCACGGCTCGCTCCTCCGCACCGAGTCAAGAGCTCTTCCGGAGGGCTTTTCGTCATCCGTTGACGACGCCGGACTTCATCGATGCCGGGCGGCGTCTGAGAAGCCTTCAAGGCCGGTCGAGGATCTGGTTCGCCGGAAGCTACACTCGCGAGGTCGATAGCCAGGAGTCGGCGCTGCTCTCAGCGATGGCGGTCGTTAGGGACCTCGCACCGGAGGCGCCTCATTTGCTGGAGCTCGAATCGGTGTAGCCCGATCGAGCGCCCCAAAAGCGAAGCGCTACATCTTTGTCAGCTTGTAGAAATCCTGAGCTTGGGACATCGAGGTGACGAACCAATCGCTGAGATGATGGGTGAGGTCGGCCTCGTCGGGTGCGAGGCGGTCGAGCTCCTCCCAGTCGAAGTTCTCGTAGGCTTTCGCGATCGAAAGAGATTGCCCCAGCATTCCGGCGCCTTCCAACAGGGCCGACTCCAGCTCTTCCGAGAGGGATAGCTCTGCGAACGCCGACTCCATCGGCCGGTCGAGGATCGCATCGAGAAGAGAGAGAAGCCCGACGGTGAAAGCTTGGGGATGGACGTTGGTGCCCCGGGTCGCGATGAGCTCACAAAACCGCGCGCGCATCAAAGCGGTGAATAAAAGCTCAGAGGGTTTGTCGGTGGCGAGGCCGGACATGACGATCACCTGCGCCCATTTGCGGATCTGGCTGAAGCCTATGAGCGCGACCGCGCGCTGGATGGAAGGAAGCTCCGTCCGGCATCCGACGGCGGCGGAGTTCGCGTAGCGCAGAATGCGCACGGAGAGTGCGACGTCGCCCGCCACTTTGGAGGCGATCTCGACGAGATCCGCCTGATCATCGGAGATGTCGTTTAGCAGCTGCAAGGTCTGCAAATGCGCGCGCGGGAGGCTCTTGGCGGCCATGGTGGAAGGCCTGGCGAAGAAGTAGCCCTGGAAGTAG
>JAJCXL010000422.1 GCA_029263435.1 Acidobacteriota bacterium
AGCCGCGAGGAACTCTGCCTCCTCGTCGAACACGGCCGGCTCCATCTTCTCGGTGCCGCCCGAGCGCATCATGCTGCCGGTGAGACTCGCCAAACCAATCTTGTCGTTGGGCTCGAGGTAGCTCCCTTGACGCAGGAGGAGACGGATCTCGACGAGAGGAAAGGTATGGTCCGGAGCGACGTAGGCGATGATGCCGTTTTCGAGCTCGTGGCGAAGGGTGTTCCCGTCTGGAACGGCAAAGCTCAGCTCGTCATAGACGAGCGCTTCAGGGCGCGTCGGAATGTCGGCGCTCGAGGGAGAAGCCATGGGCTGAGCTGAGGCGATGGCGCTCGCGCCAAGGAGGCTCATTACGAGTAACGGTGCCTTCATCATCGTCATCCTTTATTCTCCAGCTCCGCGATGCGGTCCTGGAGTGCTTTTTCGAGCAACGGAAACACTTTTTGAAAAGCGGGCGGCGCGGATTCGCGTTGTGAGGGGATCTGCTCGAGCATGCCTTTGAGTGCCGCGCCATCCTCGGCGGCTCCGATTTGTTGGATCTGCTGGAGGACTTGTTGCTGCACTTGAGGCGGAAGCCCTTCGAGCTCCGTCGGCATCTCCACCGCTTCGGTGCCTTCTTTTCGATAGTAGAGCCCCACTGCGCGATTCGTGGGCTCGAAGTAGGCATTCGCGACGCGCTTCACGTCGTCCGCTGTCACTCTCAGCGTGTTCTCCGCCCACTCGTTGATGTACTGCCAGTCGCCCATCCCGTCATAGACCAGTAACTGCAGCAATAGGAAGAAACCGCTCGAGAGGCGACGGTAGCTGCTCGCCGTGATCTGGTTCTTTACTTTCTGGAGCTCCCGTTCCGGAATCGGCTCCTCTCGGATTCTTCTGAGCTCTTCCTCGAAAGCGAGCTGTAGCTGCTCCGGGGTGGTGTCGCCTTTGGTCTCGGCGGACAAAGAAAACGATCCGGCCCACTTACGCGAGTCTTGACCCGCGCCTGCATCGGAGGCGATCTCCTGATCGATGACGAGCGACTTGTACAGCCGACCGCTGCGGCCGTTGAGAACCCCGGAGAGCACATCGAGCGCATAGGAGTCGGCGTGGCGGTGGGGGACGGTGTGGTAGCGCATCTCGATGGAGGGTTGGCAATCGCAGCTCGCGATCATTTTCTTCTCGGCGCGCTGCGGCATTTCGAGCGTGACGACGTCCGGAGGTTCCTCGGCTGAAGGCTTCAGGCGCCCGAAGTAGCGCTCCGCGAGATCTTTGACCTCGTCCATCTCGAAGTTTCCGACGATGGCGGCGGTCAAGTTCCCCGGGGCGTAGTAAGTGGCGTAGTACTCCTTTGCCTGGGAGAGCGAATAGACCTCGAGATCGGAGGGCCACCCGACGACCGGCCAGCTGTAAGGGTGCGATTGCCAGAACATCGCTTCGAACAGCTCGTCGAACTCCCCGGTGGGGGTAGACTCGGTCCGGAGCCGCCGCTCTTCGTGGACGACGTCTCGCTCCGAGTAGAACTCTCGGAACACCGGGTTGAGGAGCCGTTCGGACTCCATCCAGAACCAAAGCTCGACTTTGTTCGCGGGGACGGTAATGAAATAAACCGTAACGTCGTTGCTCGTAAACGCATTCATGCCCGACGCGCCCGCTTGGGTATAGAGCTTGTCGAACTCGTCTTTGACCATGATCTCGCGCTGGCGCTCGGTGAGCTCGTCGAAGCGGCGCTCGAGCTCGACCAGCGCTTCCGGGCGCGACTCGTCATCGAATGGATCGTCGGTCTCACCGAGACGAAAGGCTTCTCGACGCTCTCGGTAGATGGCCCGAATCTGCTCCTGAACGACTTCTTGCTCTTCGATGATCCGAAGGTCTTCCTCGATATTCGACGTCCCCACCGTGTGGCTACCTTTGAACATCATGTGCTCGAAGAAGTGACTGATGCCGGTGATGCCAGGCCTCTCGTTGGCGGAGCCCACATGGGCGACCCATCCGGCGCTGACGGTGGTCAGCTCGGGTCGTTGCACTGCGAGAAACGTCATGCCGTTCGAAAGCTCGAAGGTCGAGACCGGCACTTTCGTGATGTCCTGGGCGTGGCCGAAAGCGGCGAATAGCAGCAAGAGCGCGGCCGCGACGACGCGTCGAAAACTTCTCTGACTCATGGATGCCATTCTACACCGCGAGCGCAAAGAGGCCTGAAGCGCGATCCGAGCAGGATCGCTTCGTGTAGCGATGCATGACGTTCCGAGGGTCGGGTAGAGTAAACGCCCCATGACCTATGCGATTTATCCCGAGCTACACGCCTTCGTCGAGGGGCTCGAGAGCGAGCTCGGGCAGATCTCCGTGGCGAGACGAAGTGTGCTCGAGTCTCTCTCGGCCTTCGTCGAGACCAAGCTCCGAGCTTCCGAGCCCGCACGGCTGATCTTCATCTGCACGCATAACTCGCGCAGGAGTCACATGGGGCAGATCTGGTCCAAGGCCGCCTCCCTCTACTGCGGCATCCAGAAGCTGGAGACGTTCTCGGGCGGCACCGAGGCGACCGCCTTCGACCCTCGTGCGGTCGCCGCCTTACGAAAGGCCGGGCTTCGGATCGAGCGAAGGCACGGCAAGGCGACTTCGAATCCGGTCTACGCGGTGCGCTATGGCGCTCGCGGACCGGCTGAGGAGGCTTTCTCCAAAGCGTTTCACGAAGCGCCGAACCCGCGCCACGATTTCGCCGCCGTCATGACGTGCTCCGAGGCCGAGGCCGCGTGTCCCATTGTTCCTGGCGCCGCGCTCAGGATCAGCCTGCCATACGACGATCCGAAAACCTTCGACGGAACGGATCGCGAATCCTCTGCGTACGCCGAGCGGTCTTGCCAGATTGCGCGCGAAATGCTATTCGTGTTCTCGCGCTCTTACCGTCGCTGAGAGACCAAAGGTTGAGCTCTCGCTGCAGCCGTCAGCTCCAGTCGGAATCCTTCGGTCGCTTCTTTCCTCCCGCCACCCGATCGATGAGGCGGTCGAGCTGTTCGAACAGGAGCTCGTTCCCCGAGCGCTCGTATCGACTCAGTGATTTCGCGTAGTCGTCGCTCCGCTCGACGAAATCCGCGATCGCTCGCGCCGTGAGCTTCCGTCGTCTCTTGCCGTAGCCGAGCAGCTCCAAGTAGCGCGCGTTGAGCTCTTGTTCGTACTGATGCTCGATCGGGACGGCCAGCATCGGAACCCCCAAGCTCACCGCT
>JAJCXL010000423.1 GCA_029263435.1 Acidobacteriota bacterium
TGGTGCAGGAGGGCGTCACGAACGCGGCCAAGCATTCTAAAGCCCAGACGGTCCAAGTCACGCTTCGGGGCTCCGACGACGAAGTCACCCTGACGATTGCGGACGATGGTCGCGGCTTCGACCCCGACCAGCCGGGCAGCACGGGCTTGGGGCTCGTTAGCATGTCCGAGCGGATCCTTTCTATAGGCGGAGAGTTCACGGTCGCATCCGATAGCCGCGAGGGGACCAGGCTCGAGGTTCGAGTGCGGCTCTTTTCGCGCGCGGCAGAGAGTCCGTCGAGCCTGACGCCCGATGAAACCGGCGACAGCCCGGAGGATCCCACGAGACGACACGCGCGAGTCACGGCGGAGCACTCGGATTGACATCTTTGCCGAGCGGCAATACTCTCGAAGTGAGTGAAGTGCACGAGGAGGCTCTCATGAAGATCGATCGAAGGAAGTTTTTCGGAACTCTAGGCACGTCGGCAGCCATCAGCGCAATGAGCCACCATGCCCGCGCGGAAGCACTCGAGCACTACATGATCGAGCAGCTCGATAGCGAAGCGCATGCGGAAGACACGGATGCCAAGATGCTCGACTTCTACGATCCCGAGCGCCCCGTCCCACGCGGTACCGGGCGGCTCTTCGCCGAGAACAAGAATCTCACCCCGATGCCGAAGGCTCCCACGCTCGCCGATTTCTTCGCGCTGCGTTTCGCACCTGCCCGGCACGTGCTCCAAAGCGCACAGCGCGCTCTCGCTACGGATCAACCCGAGCGCACCGTTCTCGCGTGCCTGCTTCATGACACTGTCTTGAACTTGGTCAAGCCCGATCACGGATGGTGGGGCGCGCAGCTCTACGAGCCTTACGTCGATGAGCGCGTGAGCTGGGGTATCCGGTATCACCAGGCGTTGCGCTTTTTTCCCGACCCCGAGAACGGTTACGAATATCCAGAGTTTTACAACCGTATCTTCGGAGAAGACTACGAGCCTGACGAGCACCTCAAGCTTGCGTATAAGTTCGCTCGCGACCACAAGTGGTACATGGAAGCGCGGCTCATCACGATGAATGACGAGTACTCGTTCAACGATGAGGCGAAAGTCTCGATCGAGCCCTTCATCGACATCATCGGACGCCACTTCAAGCAGCCCAAAGAAGGACTCGGAAACGACAACACCGCGTCGTCGCACATGTGGCGCACGATCGCGAACCCAAATCGCCCGCTATAGGAAGAACGCGAAGCGCTCGCTTGCTCGAACGGCAGTTGCGGGCGCCCGCTCACGGGCTCACGGGACGTCGTGAAGGACCGGTGTCCTCGCTGAGCCGATCGCTTTCACGAAGAGCCAGATCAAGCTCAGCGTCCCGAGCAAAAGCCCTACGACGACACCCGCGTCGACGATCCCCCGCCACGGCTGCGCGACGCGGCGCATGAAGATCACGAGATTGGTGATGACCACGAGCAGGACCCAGCTCGTGACCATCGTCTTTCGGCTCGCCCGGAAGAGCCCCATGCAAAAAAGGGGCGCCAGGACTGCCGACAACACCGTCGGCCGCCGCCCCAGATAAAGCGCGCGATCGACGACTCGCGGAGAGAACTTCCGGTGAAACCCCTTATATCCCTCGGCATAAGCGTTCGTTCCTACCCAAGCCAGCAACACGACCCAATGGAGCGGAGCCAGAGTTCCGGAACGAATGGCTTCCAACGCGATGGGTGTCAGCGCGAACAAGGCACGGGCGATGAGAGCGATCACACCCCCGACACCCCACACCGCGACGAGAAACCCGGCCAACGTCACGCTAATCTGCCTCGCACTAGTCGACCCACGCCGTCAAGCCGCGCTCTTCATCGGTCCCGGGCACGGTGTTGTCGAGAAACAGAGCTACCGCTGCGGCCACCGCCATCCCGGTCCGGCCGAGCGTGTTCATGATGTCTGCCGCAAATCCCCACGGAGCGTCGAAGGCCAGCGGCGAAGCGATGAAATAGCGAGGAAGCGAGAGTCCCATGAAAAAAGCGAACCCCAGAATGAACAGGTTGCGCGCTGAGTTTAGATTCACGAATTGCAGGTTCGACAGACCGACGGCAGCGACCATCCCGAACATCGCGCAATACATACCGCCGACGATCGGCTGAGGGATGGAAGTGAACAAAGCTCCGAACTTTCCGAACGCGCCGAGAACCAGCATGAAGGCCGCACCCGCCTGCACGACGCGCCGACTCCCCACTCGGGTGAGTCCAATCGCGCCGATGTTCTCGCTATAGGACGTCGTCCCGTTGCCGGTGCCGAACATTCCCGCGATGAGACAGCCCACCCCTTCCATGCCGATGCCGCGGCTCACCGTCGATGGCGTCGGTCGCGGCGCTCCCGAGAGACGCGCGCAAGCGTAGTAGTCTCCGACCGATTCGACCATCGAGGCAACATAGCCCGCCAGCATGCCGACCGTTGCGGCGACACCAAAGGAGGGCCAGCCCCACTGGAACGGATAAGGCACCCTGAGCCAGGGGGCCTGTCGAACGTTCTCGAAAGAAACATAGGCAGGGTGTCCCTCGCCGAACACCCCCCATAGCGTGAACAGGGATGCCGTCCCCCAAGCGATCCCGATCGCCAATAAAATCGGAAACAGCTCGAACAACCGAGAGCGGGCGCGAAGATATTGACTGAACAACACGATCAGGCCGATCGTCAGCCCGCCAATGCCCCAATGCTTTCCCGCCTCGGGCGCGCCCAACTCGAACAGCGCAAGCCCGACCAGCGCAATCGTGGGAGCGATCGTGATCGGTCCCACGAAACGCAGGAGCTTCCCCATCAACCCTGAATAGCCGATCGCTACCTCGAACAGCGCGCCGGAGATCACCGCTCCTTGGATGTGTTGCAGCTTGACCTCGAAACCCTCTTCGGCCAGCGCCGCCATCGAGACGATGGCGATCGCGGGCGTGAGAAAAGAGAACGTGCCGCCTTGGACGAGCGGCAATCGGTTGCCCCACGTCGTTTGCAACAACGTCGTGATGCCGCTCACGAAGAACATCGTGCCGATGAGCCAGCCAAGCTCCGTCGGACGCTCGGACAGACCGAGCGGTCCGCTCAAGATCAACGGGATGGCCACCGTCGAGCCGAACATCGTAAGGTAGTGCTGAAACCCGAGCGGGACCGCCTCGAGCCACGGTGGAAGGTCGTCGATGGAGTAGAGGAGACGTTCTTTCAAGCTCGCTGAATGTAGGTCTCAGCGCCGGTATTGTCAACGTCGACCAAAACTGAAAGGAGACGGGTCATGGAATTCGCGATCTGCTTGAAGGGCGATATCGGCCCGAAACGCACCAAAGCGCTCTGCCGCCAAGCGGAGCTCGCGGGCTTTACGACCTGCTGGTTTTACGACTCGCACGTGTTGTGGCGCGATCCCTATCCCGCGATGGCAATGTGCATGGAGCACACCGAGACGCTGCGATTCGGCCCCTGCGTCACGAACCCAGACGTGCGAGATTGGTCGGTGGCCGCGAGCTTGTTCGCGAGCCTCCAAGTGCAAGGACCAGGCCGTATCGAGATAAGCGTCGGCCGAGGCGACAGCTCGAGACGCATGATGGGCTTCAAACCCGCCAACATCGCTCGTATGGTGGCCTATGCGGACGCGGTACGAGCGCTCTGCCGCGGGGAGAGCGTGCGCTACGACGATTGCCCTGCGGAGGTCCAGCTCGAGTGGAGCGATTTCGATCTGCCGATCTGGTTCGCCGCCTACGGACCCAAAGCGCTGAAAGCCGCGGGTGAGCATGGGGACGGGCTCGTCCTCCAGATTGCAGATCCTGGTCTCATCGAGTGGTTCTCGGCGCAGGCGACGAGCGCCGGTGAAAAGGCGGGCCAAGACATGTCGCGCTACCGCATCATGGCGGCGGCTCCTGCTTTCATCGGCCCGATGGAGCAGTGTATCGAGCAGACGCGCTGGTTTCCCGCCATGGTCGGCAACCATGTCGCGGACATCGTCGAGAAGTACGGAACCGACTCCGAGCTCGTCCCGAAGAGCCTGACGGGCTATATCGAACGACGCAAAGGCTACGACTACCGCCAGCATGCGGACAAGAACGCCGACCACCTGGACTTCGTCACCGACGACATCGTCGAGAGCTTCGGAGTGCTGGGCGAGCCGGCACGACATATCGACAAGCTCGAGCAGTTAAAAGCGGCGGGAGTCACTCAGTTCACCATCTATCTGATGAACTCCGAAGAGGAGCGCATCATCGCCGAGTACGGCGATAAGATCATCCCGCGATTGAGCTAGCGCGCGGCCCTACTCTTGTCGAAGCGCGACACTCGGGCTGACTCTCGACGCCCGCCGGGCGGGTCCAGGGCTCTAGGGGAGCAGCGACGTCAGGTCTTGATAGGTCTCCGGCCGGCGGTCGCGGTAGAACTGCCACACGCGCCGCACTTCCTCGATCAT
>JAJCXL010000424.1 GCA_029263435.1 Acidobacteriota bacterium
GAGCTCGAGACCGATCCGGTCATCACCAGCTATATGTTCACGTGGACCCGAACGCCTACCGTCGGCCATGCGGTCAGAAGTCTCCGGCACCGGTATATCTACTATCCCGAGATCCATCTAGAAGAGCTCTACGATCATGAAACCGACCCGCAGGAATGGACCAACATTGCTTATCGGAAACAGAGCGAGGAGACGAAACGAGAGCTGCGCTCGGCGCTCCTCGCCATGTTGCCATCGCTCACGTGGAGCGAGGAGTTACCCGACGGCTACGACATCGATGAGTCCGGTCTCATCCGCAAGACGGACTATATGCCTCTGGAGACCGTCCGGCGCGACTAGCCGACGATTGGCCGAAATGCCCTGCCGGTGGGGTGACGCGCGTTGCGCGTGAGACGTCGGTCGTAAGAGGATCATCCGCATCGGAGGTGAACCATGCCGGGAGGATCGAACTACCAGGGGCCGTTCGACGCGCTCGAGAAATACACGTCGGTGGTCAACGCGAGCGTGGCTGACGTGGAGGTCAAGGGCGCCAAGAACCCCTACACCTCGCGGAATGGACATATGTTCAGCTTCCTCGACTCCGACGGCGGGATGGCGCTCCGGCTATCGGACGAGCTGCGCGAAGAGTTCCAATCGAAGTACGAGAGCGGGCCCGTCATCCAGTACGGAAGCGTTATGCGCGGCTACGCATCGGTCCCGGCGGGATTGCTTGCGAAGACAAAAGAGTTGAGGAAGTGGTTCGACCGTGCGCACGACTGGATCGGGACGCTCGAGCCGAATCCCACCAAGAAGCCTGCAAAGAAGAAGTAGGGTCTTGCTCCCCGATTATCCTCACTTGATAGCTACCGCAGCCAATAGTAAACAGATCGCGGCGGCGGCGGAGCCGATCGTGCGAACGTGGTTCCACCAGGTCCACACCAGACTGTAGTGTAGCCAGTAGGCTTGGGCTTCCTGGCTCGTGTGCCCCATCCCGGCTAGCCGTTCGTTCATCGGCACGTTGCCGAAGACGGTGACGAATAAACACGCGTAAACGATCCAATGCGTCGTCATGAGTTGTCTCCGGCGCGGTGAGTGGCTTTCATGCGACGGCGCTCCAAACTCCGGTCGCCGCGGTCTCGCGCGCGAAGTCGGCAAAGTCTTTCGGCGGACGTCCCAAAGCGCGCTCGATGCCGTCCGTCGTGTGAGCGTTTCGACCATCGAGCACGGTCGAGAACAGGTAGTCGAGCATCCAGACCACCTCCTTGGGTGCTCCGGACTCGCTGGCGCCGGCAACGAATGCGTCGTGGGGCACCTGGATGTAGGCGATGTCCCGTCCGCTGGCCTGCGACAGCTCCTGAGCCGCGTCGGCGAACGTCATAAGTCGCGATCCCGTGACCTCGTAGAGCTCGCCGGCATGCCCTGGGTCTGTCAGAGCCGCGACCGCCACGTCGGCGATGTCGTCGACGTCGACGAACGGCTCGAGCGTGTCGCCCGCCGGCAAGGTGATCTGCCCGGCCTGGACCATGTCTACGAAAGCGCCCTCGGAGAAGTTTTGATTGAACCAGCTGGCACGGACCACTGTCCAATCGAGACCGCTATCTTGCACGATGCGCTCGCATGCCTGCGCTTCGGCTTCGCCGCGCCCTGAAAGCAGCACGAGGCGCCGGACGCAGCAATGCTTGGCTTTATCGACGAAAGCCTGGACAGAGTCGGTTGCGCCCGGGATGGCGAGATCGGGCGCGTAGTTGATGTAAGCCGCTTCGACGCCGTTGAGACACGCATCCCAGTTCGCTTCATGGTTCCAGTCGAACGCGGGCGTTGCCGAGCGGGAGCCGATCCTTATCGGCACGCCCTTCTTGGTGAGACGCTCCGCGATCCTACGACCTGATTTACCGGTCGCGCCTAGCACGAGCGTCAATCCGGTTTGCTCTGTCTGCGTTTTCGAGTTGCGAGAAGAGTTCATGTCTTGCCTCCTTGTGTGTGACGGTGCAAGACCATCTTCGCTTCGCAGGCGGCGACAATCTTGACGTCGGGCGCCAGAGTATTGACCCGCGACGCCACGAGCGTGGCTATTCTGAGGTCGTCTGCGTCTGGATGCGGAACGAGCGCGGGGTCTGTCCGGCCCAACGCTTGAAGGCCCGGTTGAACGCGCTCTGCTCTGAGAATCCGGTGAGAAAAGCGATCTCCGCGAGCGGGTATTCGGTTTGGCGCAGCAAACGTTCGGCGAGCTGCCGGCGCGCCTCATCGACCAGAGCTTGGAACGAGTAGCCCTGATCCGACAGTCGCCGTTGCAAGGTGCGCCCGCTCATCCCCAAGCTTCGAGAAATATCGGAGATCTTCGGAACACCCTCGCTCAGCTGCTGTGAAATCTGAATGCGCACCCGCTTCTCCAGGGAGGCGTCATCGTCGAGCTTCGAAAGCTCAGCCTCCAGGTGCGTGTCAAAGAAGTTCGAAATGCTGGGATCGCCCAGCCGGTTCGGCTTCAGCAGTGTCTCCTTCGAGACGAGCAGTGCATCCTTTGTAGATCCAAAATGCACCGCGCATCCGAAATGCCGTTCGTGCGGCGAGGTAGATCCCGGTGACGGATGCTTGAAGTAGATCGCTACTGGTCGGAAAGCGGCCGTGGAGACTTGCTGACTGATGGACGCGAGACTCGCGATCGTCGCTTCGTTCGATAGCCGAAGCCCCAAGCGCCGCTGGCCTTCGCGATGAAGATGTAGATAAACGCCTTCTTTGGCATTTCGCACTTCGTAGCTCGCGACACTCGTGAGCAACCGAGCGTAGCGCTCGGCCCGTTCGTAGGAGCCACGGAGGTTCAGAGCCGATTTCCAGGCAAGGCCGAACGCGCCGTAGTCGTCGCAGCGCATCGAGGCGCCGACTCTTAGCGGGAGATCCGTTGCGCCGGGGTCGGCCGAGGCGATCCTTTCCAACAAGGAGTAGTAGTCGATATCCGACACCATCTGAGACGGGTCGACCGGGCTGTCCAGGTCGATCCCGACCGATGCGAGCAGCGCGCGCTTGTCGAGCGAGCGGTCGACTTGGTCAACGACCTTACGTACGAAGAGAGAAGTGATCTGCCCCATACCGGAAGAATTACCACTCCTAGCTACTAATGTGAAGGAAGCGTTTTCTGACAGAGCACGAGGGCACCGTCGCTCCTCGCCGCGCCGGCTGAGTGGTTGTTTCCAGCTTGGTTCCAGCCGCGCCGCTCGAAATTGATTATCCTTCGCTCATGAAAAGGTCCATGACTCGACGACAGTTTGCCTTCGGCTCTACGGCGGCCCTCGGCGCCATGACGACGACGGGCGCAGCAGAGCAGGGGGGGTCGAGCGGAGGTGAAGACTTCGAACCCTTACAGGTTCCGGCCGGAGAGAAGCAGTTCGCCTATCGCTCGATCATTGATTCGCCGGCGGTGAAGCTCGAAATGCCGGTCGGGGTCATCCGCGGCACCGAGGAAGGACCCACGCTGGTCGTTACGGGCGGGCTCTACGCCACGGAATATAGCGGTGTGGAGGCGGCGTCGCGTTTGTATCGAGACGTTGAAGCCGAAGGGATGAAGGGGAGGTTGATCCTCGTCCCGGTGGTGAACATGTCGGCCTTTCAATTCAGGACGCCGATGTTCAACCTGCACGCGGGTATCTCTCCGATGGACGGGAAAGACCTCAACGGTGTTTTTCCCGGCAGCCCGGATGGCACCCTCACCGAGATTCTCGCGTGGCACCTGTTCAATGAGCTCATCATCAAGTCTGACGCGCATATCGATCTGCGAGGGGGCGATCTGGCGGAGTCACACCTGGTGCACAGCATCCATCCGACCAGCGGCGATGAGCGCGTCGTCAGGGTGAGTGAAGAAATGTCTCGCGCTTGCGGCTACGAGTACTACCAGCCTCGTATGCCGAGAGAGCGCAGCCTCGTCTATGAAGCGTCGATTGCCGGCGTTCCGAGCATCATCACCCAAAGTGGGTTGGGATATAAGACGCAGCCCGACGAAGAGTTCATCGAGCTTCACATACAGGCGGTGACGAACGTGATGAAGTATCTCGAAATGATTCCAGGCGCCCCGGTGATGCCGCAAAATCAACGGCTACTGGCCATGGACTTCGACCAGGTGCGCGCGAAGGTGCCCGGAGTGTTTCAGGGCTTCGTGGATCAGGGAGATATCCTGACCGCTGGACAGAAGTTAGGCGTCGTGACGGATCTCGACGGGAGTGTGCTGGATGAGCTCGTCTCGCCGATCGACGGTGTCGTCCACGAGCTGCTCGTTCGCCGCGTCGTGTTTCACGGGGACTTGCTCTATAACTTGGTCAAAATAGTTGGGTAGAAAGTAGTCGCAGATGATCAATCGAAGAAAGTTCATGGCCTCCGCCGCGGCGGCTGCCGCTACATCCGGCAGCGCTGCCGCTGCCGCCATACAAACGCCGACGGGCCGACAACGGGCACCGGATGCGGGAAGCTTCGACCCATGGGTGGAGATCCTCGCGGATGCGATCCGCAACAACGTGCGCGAGCTCCACCGTCATAGCGGCTGCCGGCTTCTCGCTGTGATCAAGAACAACGCGAATGGGATCGGACTGCGAGCCATCGGCCCCATCCTCGACCCGATGGAAGAGGTCTACGGTCTCGCGGTCGCGCGTGTGGACGAAGCGTTGGCCCTTCGTGAAGTCGGCGTGGCCAAGCCCATCGTGTTGATGGCCCACGCTTCGGCGGAAGAGGCGGAGGTGTTGGTCCGCGCGGGCGTCACGTTATCGCCCTTCCATGATGATGCTCTACTGATGCTCGAGACGATCGCCGAGCGGGTGGG
>JAJCXL010000425.1 GCA_029263435.1 Acidobacteriota bacterium
GGCGGAGGTGAAGACCTGAGCATGGTACTGGAGAATGCGAAGAACCCGCTTGAGGTCACCCTTTTGCTGCACGAGCTCGCCGAGCAGCTCGTCGCTCGGACGCTCGAGCATCTCCGTCTCCATCTCTTCCAGCCGTTTCTCCACCGCGAGTAGTAACGGGAGGAAGCGGTCCGCGACGGCTCGGCACACGCGTAGCGCGAGGGCAGGCCTCGAGATGTCGGGAGGCAACGCACCCGACGTGAGCTCCGAGAGCACTTTCGCCGTGCTCACCGAGTGTCCCGAGCTGCGAGTGACCAGGAAACGCTCACCGACGAACAGCGACAACTGGATCGTATCCAGCTTGAGCGATGTCGATTCGGCATCCAGACCTTTCAGCAAGATGAAGGTGTTCTTGCTGAACGGCTCGATCTTGGGCGGGTGGCGGTCGCGGAGTGCGTCGGCCATTGCGAGTGGGTGGATGCCGAACCGCTTCGCCAGGAGCTCTTCCTCCGCCTCGCGAGACTCTTTTTCGATGACGACCCATAAGGTGGAGGCCGGTGCTTGCTCCCAGGCGTCGATGAGCTCGGTTCCCCCGTCGCGAAGCCGCCCGTCGGACGGGTCGTAGAGTATCGCAGTAATCAATATCGCACCTCGTTGTAGAACGGATCGTCCAGCGTTGTGGACACCGGTATGAGACGTTTAGTCACTCGAAGTCCCGAGTCCGTGTGACAATCCTGCAGAGACCGGGGTCTCAAAGAAGTAACCTTATCCCATGGCCACCATCGACTGTCCACAACCCGCGAGCGCTACGCCTCCCGGGTTAGACGAGCGAGAGTGTCCGTTCTGAGCGGCGAAGGACCCGTACTTCCAGATGACGCCACCTTGGTCGCATGCTACGTCGAGACCGCCGACGACACCCACTTCGCGACGCTCTATCAACGCTATGTGGGGAAGGTTTTTCGCCGGTGCCTGTCTTTTTGCCGAAAACCGGCGGACGCCGAAGATTTGACTCAGGAGGTCTTCGTCAAAGTGTATTTGGCGCTTCATCGCTTTCGGGGCGAGTCCGCCTTCTCGACGTGGATTTACCGCATCGCGACGAATCATTGTTTGAATTTTCTGCGGAGTCGAAAAGAGTTTCTCGAGCTCACTGAGCACGAGGCAGTCGTTCCGGTCTCGCGGGCCCGCGATTCGTTTCGAGACGTGCTCGGCCGTGTACCCCGCGCGGCGCAGGCGTTGTTGTTGCTGAAGTTTCGAGATGGCTACACCTATGCGGAGATCGCGACACGTACCGGATTGAGTGAGAGCGCGGTAAAGATGCGGATCTCGAGGGCGCGAGCCCAGATCATGGAATACAAGGAGAAGAAACGTGGATGAACGACGTCTCGTAGAGGAAATCGAAGCGCTTTCCGAAGAGCACGAGCCCTCACCGATCCTCGCTGCCAAAGTGCAGCATAGCGTCCTTCTGGTCAGCGTGGTCAAAGCGGTCTTGCGGTTCTACGTGAACGTTTTCACGCTGCTCACCGGGGCCAACGAGAAGACGACTTCGGATGGCAGCGACGAAGATCACGAAGATCACAACGGCCCGGTCGATAGGAGCAACCCAACATGAACGACGGCGAAGTCACCCAGACGTTGGTATCCGCGCTCGCCGAGACCGGTCGAAGTCTCATCAACTCCGCCCAAACGCTGGCACCACGGCTCGGCGGGGCGCTCGTGTTGCTGTTGCTCGCCTGGCTCGTCGGCAAGCTAGCCCGTCGGCTCACCATCAAGCTGCTCACTTGGTCGCGGCTGAGCTCGGTGGTCGAGCGCAGCGGATTATCCGCATCGCTCGAAAAGGCAGGCATGCGGGGAAGGGTGGAGGAAACACTCGGCGGCTTCATGTATTTCGTCGTGGTGTTGCTCTTCGTCAGCGCTGCCGCAGATGTCATGGGCTGGAGTGTCGTTTCACAGACCCTCGGCATGTTGATGGCTTACGTCCCGAACCTCCTCGCGGCCGGAATGATTGTCGCTATCGCGGTCATCGTGAGCGTTCCGGCCCACGCAGTGGCGAGCTCGTTCCTGAAAGAGCTCGATGTGCCGTTCCATCGAGCGGTGGCGGGAGGCGTGCGGGGCATCATCCTGATCGCTGGCGGGCTCGTCGCGCTTCGGCAGATAGGGATCGACACGCGTTTCTTGGATCGAAACGCATACATGCTCGTTGCCGGCGTCGTCCTCATCGTCGCGCTGCCTCTCGGTTTCGGAGCTCGCTTGGTCGTTGGAAACCTCGTGTCGGGCCTCTACGTGCGGAGGCTCTATCGGGCGGGGCAGACGGTGTGTCTGGGGGAGCGCCAAGCCGTCGTGAAGTCGGTCAACGAAGTGAGCGTGGTGTTCGAGAGCGAGCACGGCGACATTTACGTGCCCCACTCCCAGCTCATCTCGAAGGGATATCAGGCCTAGGCTGCAGTCCCTCGTGGCGGTCTCTTTCGAGATCGGCGCCGGATCGTTCGGATCTTTTGGCGTCGATTTCGCGCTGAGCTATACTGCGCTCGATGTTGTCCCCAGCACCCGCAACCCAAATGGCGGTCGTCGCCTGCGAGTGTATGTGTATCCACATGACGTGGAGGTGCGGGCCGACTCGCTGATCTAAGTTAGCTAGACCGGAACCGGCCTCGCGCGCGAAAGCGTCGCGGGGCTTTTTCATTTTCCGGGAGCTCACGAGGCCTTGGATCCCATGGACAGGCAAACCGCTGAATTAGATACCGCAGCGCCGCCGACGCGAAACATGATGTCGGAGCAGACTCGCCGCCTACACGACGGTGTCGATGCCGCGATCCGTCGACACGCCCAGCCGTACCTAAGCCCCGGCGGCGAAACGATCCAGCTCGATCTCTTCGGTAGCGAGCCGATGGTCGCTTGGCAGGAAGAGAAGTCGCGAAGGAGCTTCATCGGTGATGCTTGTTGGTCCGAGCTCCCACAGATCTACGGCCGGTACGGCTCCGAGCACGGCCGTCGCCTGGTCGCTCGAGTGCGCGCGCTCGAGTCAGCTGCCGCGGTCGTCCTCACCGATTCCGGTATGTCGGCCTGCGCGTTACTCATCGACGTCCTGTTCACGCCAGGATCGCGTGCGGTTCTGTCTCGTGGAACCTACAACAAAACAAAGGCCTATGTCCGTCGGCTGGCGAGTCTCGTGCGCGGTGAGGTGCTATTCATCGATGAGACTGCACCCGATCCGATCGACGGTCACGTCAACGGTGCGACCCGCTTGATCCTCCTCGAGACTTTTTCGAACCCCCTGACGAGGGCCCTAGATATCGGCGCTGTCGTTGAACGCGTCACCGCACTCAAGAAGGACAACCCGGGACTACGTCTCATCGTCGATAACACGATCGCGACCCCATGGGGCACGCATAGGCGACTCCTGGATGCCGGGGTCGACTTCGTCGTCGCGAGCGGAACCAAGGCCCTCGACGGTCGTGACCGCAACATGTGGGGCTATGTCGCGTCCAACGACGTGCGCGCGATGAACGAGCTCATGGATCTCCAAGCGATGCGAGGCGGGGCTCTGGATGGTCGGCGAGCGGAGTCCATACTTTCAGGGCTATCAGAGTCTCGCGCGCGTTTCGCACGCCGATGCAAGACCGCCACCCGAGTCGCCGAGTTTCTCGCATCATGCCCCGAGATCTCGGCAGTGTTCCACCCTTCGCTGAAGGGCCATCCCGACGCCGCGATCATCGCGAGGCAGTACGCGCTCACCGGCTCTCTGGTGAGCTTTCGGCTCCGTGGCGCCGACGATGCAGCAGCTCGCCACTTTTGCGATGTCCTCGTGATGACGGCGATCCCCCGGTACGCCTTGAGCTTCGACGGTCTCGTCACGAAGGTCAATCATCATCGCTCGGTGTCGGAATTTCACACGAGCGATGCCGAAGTGCGGGCATTGGGGGTGGAAGGACTGGTGCGGCTCGGAATCGGTCTCGAGGATCCTGAAGACCTGGTGACATGCCTGGGCTGGGCGCTTCGTCAGTTCGAACGGATCTCGCCGGAAGACGTCGCGGCGTGGCGGAGAGAACGAAGACGCTCGCTCGGTCTCGACGAGGAGAGGATTGATGCCGGATAGAAGCAAACTGACGATCCGCGACTTGCAGGCAAAACGTGCCGCTGGCATCCCGCTCACGATGGTGACGTGCTACGACTACTCGATGGCCCATTGGGTGGAGCGAGCCGGGATCGACCTCGTGCTCGTGGGCGACAGCCTCGGTATGACGATGCTCGGCTACGACAGCACCCTTCCCGTAACGATGGAAGACATCATCCGGCACGGACGCGCGGTGCGACGAGGGGCACCGAACAGCTTCGTCATCGCCGACATGCCGTACATGAGCTACCAGCCGTCGGACGAACGGGCGATTGCAAACGCCGGACGGCTGATGGCCGAGACCGGAAGCGATGCCGTCAAGCTCGAGGGCGGACGAGAAATGAGCGCGCGGGTGCGCGCGATCTCTGATGCCGGCATTCCGGTCATGGGGCATCTTGGACTCACCCCGCAGAGCGCTTCTTCACTCGGTGGGTTCCGGCTGCAGGGAAAGACCGCGCCGGCGGCGGCCCGGCTCGTCGAGGATGCGCGCCTCCTCGAAGAAGCCGGAGCCTTTGCCTTGCTCCTCGAGCTCATTCCTGCGGAGGTCTGCGAGATCGTCACTG
>JAJCXL010000426.1 GCA_029263435.1 Acidobacteriota bacterium
TCGGAGGTCGAGGGGATGGACCCCAAACCCCTGGGTCGCGTCGACGACCAAGTGGATGCGTCGCTGCCGGCAAATCTTGCTGACGCGCTCGAGCGCGAGCCGCTCGCCGGTCTTGTACTGCACCAGGCTGACGGCGAGCACCGCGGTGTCCGAATCGAGATCTTCGACTTGCTTGAGCGAGTCGAGGAATCGTATCGAGCGCCCTCGGGCTATCCAGGGGAGCGTCACCGAAGGGAACTCTCCCGTCAGAGCGGCGACGGCCCCACTACCCCGGAGAACATCCGCCACGTGGTTCAACCCTTGAGAGGCATTTCCCATGAAAGCGATCTCTTCGGCGGAGACCTGAAGCAAGGTCGCGAGCCGCTCGCGGGTGGTCTCGACCCGGTCGAGCCAGTAGTCCCACCGGGTGTCTCCATCGATCAAGAACGCGTCATAGTACTTGTGCACGGCATGGACGGCTTGGCGGCTCATGGGGCCTCCGCCTGCGGTGTTCAAGTAGGTCTGTCCTTCGAGCGCCGGAAATCGTGAACGAATCTCGGTCCAATCGATCACGGTCCCTCCTTCCTTGCGATGGCGACGAGTGATAGGCCGAACGGGAGCGCGACCCGCTTCAAGAGCCATGACTCGACGATGAGTGGAAGTGCCAACAAACGATTGAGGCCCGCGCTCACCGCTTGCACTTCCGAGCCTTCGGGCGTTCGGCGCGAAAACCGTTCGGTCTTTCGTTTCAGTACCGCAACCGGGTAGAGCAAACAGTTCGCGAACGACACGAACTCCGGCGTGAGCCCGGCGCGCTCGAGCTTCGAGATGAGCTCGCTTTTCGAGTAGCGCTCTCGGGTATGGACGGCCTCGTCGTGTCGGCTTCTGAGGGTGTCGTTGGCAGGAACCCGAATGAGACAGAGGGCTCGGGGACGCAGCACCCTGGCAATCTCTCGTAACGCGCCGACGTCATCGCCCACATCGAGATGGTAGAGCACGTCGAAAGAGGTGACGATATCGAAGCTCTCAGAGGCAAAGGGGAGGTGCTCGACGTCGCCGCGCAAGACGCGGAGTCCTTCGCGTCGCCCGGCGTACTTTACGGCTTCTTCTGACCGATCGACTCCGACGGCGCGGCCGAGCTTCGCCAGCGTCTTCAACATGCCGCCCGTGCCGCATCCCGCATCGAGCACGTCTCGCGCCTGCTCCTTTCCCAGGTATCGCCGCAGGAGAGAAAGCGAGATACGCTCCATCCCGCGGAACCACCACAGCTCGTCTTCGAGCTCGTATAGCCGACGATACTCCGAACGCTCCATCTCGGGCGAGGCTCGGTCAGTAGAGCACTCGAAAATGGACGGTGTGAGGGAGGTGTTTGAGCTCTTCGACCACCCGCCGTGGGTAGGTCTTACTGACGTCGGTGATGACGTAGCCGATCCGTTCGTTGGTCTTCAAATATTGACCGAGAATGTTGATCTTGCGCTCGGCCATGACGCGATTGATCGCGGCCAACACCCCAGGCTCGTTCCGATGGACGTGAATGAAGCGATGGGCGCGCCTGAGGTCGGGGAGCTGCACGCCGGGGAAATTCACGCTGCCGAAAGAGTTTCCGGAGTTGATGAATCCGACGAGGGCCGTGGCGACGAAGCTCGCGATATTCGTTTGCGCTTCTCTGGTACTACCGCCGACATGAGGGGTGAGGATGACGTTATCTAGCCCCTGGAGACGCGACGAGAACTCCTCGCCTACCGCCTGTGGCTCGTCGGGAAACACGTCGAGGGCGGCGCCGGCCAGCCGCCCGCTCGAAAGTGCCCGCTCGAGCGCGTCGATCTCGACGACGAAGCCCCTGGAGAGATTCAAGAACAAGGCGCCCTCTTTCATGGCGCCGAGCTCTCGCGCTCCAATCAAATGACGGTTGTGGGAACGCCCGTCGACGTGGACGCTCAGTATGTCCACTCGATTCAGAAGCTCCTTCATCGTCGAGCATTTGGTTGCGTTGCCGAGCGGGAGCTTCTCGACGATGTCGTAGTAGTAGACGTCGAGCCCCAGTGCCTCCGCCACGACCGAAAGCTGGGAGCCGATATTGCCGTATCCCAAAATTCCGAGCTTCTTCCCCCGCACCTCGAACGCGCCTACCGCGCTCTTGTCCCACGTCCCTCCATGGAGCGCCTGTGATTTCGGAAACACGCGGCGGGCCAGCATGATGATCTCGCCCATCGCGAGCTCGACGACGCTTCGGGTGTTCGCGTACGGTGCGTTGAAGACGATGACCCCGTGATCGGAGCACGCTTCGAGCTCGATCTGATTGGTGCCGATGCAAAACGCCCCGACCCCTTTGAGGGCGGTGGTACTGTCGAGCACCTTCTTGCTGATCCGCGTGCCCGATCGAATCCCCAGAAGGGTGACGCCGGCTAGCGCCCGGATGAGCTGTTCTTCCGATAGGCTCTTCGGGACGGTCTCGACCGCGTAGCCCTCCTTCGAGAAGATCTCGCTCGCCGCCCGGTCGATGTTCTCGGTGAGAAGCACTCGGATCCGGGTCTTGGGGTAAGAGATCGACATCGGGAAACGATGGAGGTAGAGGAGCTCGTCCAGACTCGGAAGGACGTGGTCCGCGCTCTCGACGACCGGCTCGCGCCGGGCGGTCTCGGTGAACGCGTAGAACCGGGTGGCGAGCCCTGCCGTTTTCATGGCGACATCGCTCGCGCCGTCGCCGATGGCGTAAATCTCTCCGTCGAGGCCGAGCTTTCGAAGCACTCGCGCCTTGCCGTCTTGGTGGATCAACGGATTGCGCGAGTCGAAGCCGATGATGGCTCCCTCCTCATCGAACAAGAACGTGTTCGCGAGGACGTGCTCTTCGCGGCACCCGAGCGTGGCGGCAACGGGAACGATGAACTCGCGAAACCCGTTCGACACCACGAAGATGTGATCGCGGTGCTTCTTGAAGAACGCTTTGTTGCGCTTGATAGACGGTGACAGCGCGCGTTTGAGGACCCGAATGAGCCCGTCGAGATGATTGCGCTTCGCGTCGAGCAGCTCGATGCGAAGGGCGATGCCCTCCGCCATCGACATCTGACCATTCGCGGTCAGCTCGGTGATGCGCTCGATCTCCGCCAGTCGTTGGCGGCGCTCGGGATGGTTCTTGAGCGAGATCCGCGCGAGCTCGGGCAGCGACTCGACTCCAACGAGCGTGCTATCGAAGTCGAAGATGTAGTAGCGCTTGGTCGTCACAAATAGATGCCGATGAACTCTAGAATCTTCTCGACGTAGGCCCAGGATGCTTCGGGGTGAAGGTCGTGGCGATACACCCCGCGCGCTTCACCTCCTTTGAAGATGAGCTCGACGAGCGGGTAGTCCGCTCTCGTGCGCAGCGCGTCGAAAAACGGTTTCTTGGTCTCATAGGGAACGAGAGGATAGAGCTGGCCGTGAAAGGACAGGAGCGGCGTCTGCACTCGGTCGACCGCACGCACGGGCGAGAGGCTGCGATAGAGCTCCAGATTTCCACGGAGAGGACCGAGCTCTCGATTCAAGTAGCTGCGACCTTCCGCTTTCGTCTCGCGGTAGAGCTTCTCGAGATCGGGCATCCCCACGGCCTCGATCGCGCAAGCGAAGAAATCGGGATAGCGAGTGATTGCCGAAAGGGTCAGGAACCCTCCGTAGCTCACTCCCCAGATGCCGACGCGGTCGCTGCGGATCTCCGGGCGTGCGACCACGAGCCGCGCCCCCGCCATCAAATCGTCGAGATCGCCGAGTCCCCACGCGCCGTCATTGGCGTTTTCGAACGCGACGCCGAAGCCGGTGCTGCCCCGGACGTTGGGGGCGAAAACGGCATAGTTTTTCTGCGCGAGAAGCTGCGTAAACGGGTGCCACCCGTTGTTCCATTGCGATGTCGGCCCACCGTGCGGCCGCACGAGTAACGCCGCCGGCGCTTCCGCGCTCGCGCCCTCAGGTACGTACAAATACCCGGTGA
>JAJCXL010000427.1 GCA_029263435.1 Acidobacteriota bacterium
GCGCGATCGTGGGAGAAGCGTCATGAGAATACTTTGGACGGTACTGGTCCTGAGCCAGATCTTGGGCCCGGTCGAGGAGAAGGCCAATAAAGAAGGCAACCAGGCCTACGCCTCGGGTGAGCTCGACGAAGCTTTGACCCACTACACCCAAGCACAGACGAGCCACCCCGACGCCCGTCAGCTGAACTACAACATCGGAAATGTTCAGTTTCGCAAGGGTGAGCTGGAGGCGGCGCTCGAGGCTTACCGAGCTTCTTTGGGCTCTGCCCCGGAGGTCGATCAAAGAGCTCATTTCAACGCTGGAAACGTGCACTACGCGCGCGAAGAGTGGGACGAGGCCGTCCAGAGCTACCTCGAAGCGGTGCGGATCGACCCGGACGATCTGGAGGCACGGCAGAATCTCGAGCTCGCTTTAAGACAGGCGGAAGGCGGGGGCGGCGACAGCGGAGACGGCGAGGAGGAGCAGAACCAAGAAGAGAGCGAGCAAGAGAACCAGCCGCAAGACTCCGAGAGCGAAGAACAGCCCGACCCCCAATCGCAGCCGGAAGAGCAAGGCTCCGAGGACACCCAAGCCGAGCAACAACCGCAGGAGATGTCTCGCGAGCAGGCCGAACAGATCTTGCAAGCGCTGGCCCAGATGGAGCAGGCGCAGCAGATGGAGCAGCGGGAGAAGCAAAAGGCCGAAGCGAGAGGCAAGGGCAAGTACTGGTGAGAGCTTGCCGACTCTTGGTCCTCGTCGCGGCCGCCGTATCGCTTTCGACCGAGGCCTTTTCGCAGGCCCGGGTGGAGGCCTCCGTCAACGCCGAGCGAGTTGGGGTTGAGGACGTGCTCGAGCTGACCGTCTCGATCTCCGGCGGTCGGGGAGAGCCGCGCCTTCCGGCCATGGACGGGTTTCGGGTCGGCGGCCGGTCGAGCTCGAGTCAAGTCTCTTTCGTCAATGGTCAGATGAGCTCGACGAACTCTTTTATCTACGAGCTGTACCCGGAGCGCGAAGGGACGTTCACGATCGACCCCATCGAAGTCGAGCTCGGCGGTGAAACCAAGCGCACCGATCCCATTGAAGTGGCGGTCGTCGCCGGATCCGTCGTCCCTCGACGAGGACGGTCCTCGAGTCCGTTCGGCTCGCTCTCTCCGTTCGGTCGCTCGCGCTCCCGAGTTCGCGATCGCGCTCCTGAGCTTTCCGCCGACGATGTTCTCTTGCGAGCGGAGGTCTCCAAGTCATCCGTATTTCAAGGGGAGGCGGTGGTCGTCACCTATCGGCTGTATACCCGCTACGTGCCGCTCGGTCCTCAGATCGAAGACGATCCGCCGATGACCGGCTTCTGGGTCGAGGAGGTCGAGCTTCCGCAAGATACCCGTGCAGAGCGCCGTGATGTCGACGGCCGGGAGTATCTCGCGTTCACTTTGAAGCAGCGGGTCTTGTTCCCGACCCAGTCCGGAACGGTGCAGATTCCATCGTTGACCTTGTCGACAGCGTTTCGCATGTCGTCGGGCGACCCCTTCGATTCGTTCTTCTCACGCGGCTCCCGTCCGATCACCGTCCGCTCGGCGGCGATCCCGCTCGACGTCAAGCCTCTTCCGGCCGAGGGTCGAGGCCGCGACTTCCGAGGTGCGGTGGGTCGCTTCCAGATGACTGCGGAGCTCAGCGTCGACACGGTTGCCGCCGGCGATCCCGTCACGCTCACTTTGGGGATCGATGGGGAGGGGAACCTGAGAACGGTGAAAGCGCCGCCGCTCGCAAACGTTCCGGATTTCCGCGCGTTCGATCCGAAGACCGAAGAACGCCTCCGCGCCACGGGCCGTGGCTTGTCCGGCTCGAAACAGTGGGAGCACGTGCTCGTCCCGGAATCGGGCGGTACCAAGGAGCTCGGGCCGTGGAGCTTCCAATATTTCGATCCGGAAGCGGGGGCCTATCGCGTCGCGAGCGCCGGCCCGCTCGTGCTCGACGTGACCGGCTCGACTGTCGCCACCGCCGATGGGGTGACCCGCCGCTCCGCGGGCGGCGAAGTGACCGTTCTTGGCGGAGATATCCGTTTCTTGAAGCCAGCGCCTAGCAGCTTTGGTGCCGTCGCCCGACCCTATTTCGGCAGTCCCCTGTTTTATCTGACGCTCGGGCTGCCCATCCTCTGGAATATGGCCTTCCTCCTCTATCAACGCAAGAAGGCGCATGAGAAGACGCACTCGTCGTTGTTCCGGAGCCGCCGCGCCCAACGCGTCGCTCAGACTCGGTTTCGCGAGGCGCGAAAGCTCGCCGCCGATGCGTCGAAAGGGTTCTATGAGGAAGTCGCCGCCGCGTTGTATCGCTACGTCGGAGACAAGACGTCCGCAAGCGCCTCGGGGTTGACGGCACCTCTCATCGACGGGCTGCTGGAAGAGCGATCGGTGAGCGAGCCGTCTCGAAAAGAATTTCTCGCCGTGCTTGCGGAATGTGAGGAGGCTCGCTTCACCCCAACGGAGCGCGGCCGTGACGAGATGGAAGCGGCGTTGGCCCGGGCGGAGACGCTCGTCGTTCGGCTGGAGAAAGAGCTCAAGTGATAGCGCTCGTTTGGATGCTGCTTCAAGGAGCGGTCGAATCTCCCTCGGAGGCTTTTGCTCGAGCCGAGCGCTTCTACGAAGAGCAAAACTATGGCGAAGCGATTGAAGTCTATGAGTCTATCCGGACCGCGGGCGTCGAAGACGGGGTCTTGTACTACAACCTCGGCAACGCTTATTTCAAGGCCGGGGTGACAGGGCGGGCGATTCTCAGCTACGAGCGCGCTCGTAAGCTGCTCCCGGGGGACGAGGACGTCGAGATCAATTTGCGATTCGCGAACGAGCTCGTCACCGGCAGCATCGAGGAAGAGCCGTTGCCGGCCGCGATCCGTTGGGCGGTGAATCTCTATCGTGGATTGGGGACGGAAACTCTAGCGAGACTCCTCAGCGCGGCGATCCTCGTGGGAGGCGTTGCCATGACGCTATGGCTCGCGGAGCCTGGGCCGGCGCGTCGCTCTTATGTTCTCGCCGTGCTCGCGCTCGCGGGTATGTTGGCGCTGATGAGCGGGAGCGCGCTCTACGCCAAAGCGGCAGCGGAACGGAGCCGCAGCGACGCCATCGTCCTCACACAAAACGCCTACGTACGAAGCGGCCCCGGAGAGGCCAACCCCCGCCTGGCCGAGATTCACGAGGGCCTCAAGGTCAGAGTTCTCGCCGAGCGCGACGATTGGTACCAGGTCAGCCTCTCTAACGGACTCACCGGATGGCTGCGCCGCGGTGAGGTCGAAGCGATCTAGAGGTTCGGTTCCGCCGCCGAGCTATCCGTCGCTAGAAGCCGATAGGCGAGTCTGCCTTGGGCGAGATCGAGAAGCGCGTGAAGGGTCATGGGCACCCATAGCGAGCCGGAGCCAACGTAAAACGCGGCGAAGAGCCACCCAACGAACACGATCTTGAACGCCTGTGGTCGTCCCTGATAAAGATGTCCGAGTCCGAAGACGACTCCGGAGAGGACGGCTGCCACGAGCGTGCCGGTGAAAGGGCTCAAATAGCCAATCAAGTAGCCCCGAAAGAGGATCTCCTCACACACGCCGGCGGTGATCGATAAGCCCGAGAACAGATGGAGCTCCTCGCGGGTCGTGGGGAGAAGGGGCGCGACCTCATCGAGTTTTCGGCGTAATACTTTCTCCGATTCCGGGCTCTCGAGCGCGGCACGGATCTGGGCCCGCCACAGCCACGAGAGCCCTACGGCCAACCCGAGCGCGACGAAGAAGCCGGGACGGGCGATGTCCGGAAGCCCGAGCCCCAACGCCGCCGCGCTCCTTCCCGGGGCGAACCAGACGAAAAGCGCCATCGCCGTCAACCCCCATTGTCGCCACATGGACCGACGGTATTGGCGGGAGCGGGCCCCCGGATCGCCCGATTGCAGGCGTTTGCGGAGCTTGACGTAGTTGAGCTTCGCGAAAATAGGGAGCACGAGCGCGAACGCGACGACGACGAACGGATCATAGGGAGACACCACGAAGGGGCAGTTTTTACCACAACGCGTGGCGAACGGGCGGTTTCGAGCGCGTCTTCGACGGCGTTTTCCGGGGCCTTGACGATGCCTGGGAAAATTTTGCCCAGACGTTGCCCAATTCTATCGACGACCCCGCTCGAGTGATGTATTCTAAATGAACCCTTGAAAAAAGAGTTCTAGCTGGCACGGTCCCCGCCGTGCTGTGAGTTTTTGGATCGCGCCGTTTTCTGGTTCGATGAGGAGGCCGTTCTCTCATGTCCACGATCATCGACAAGCTTCTCAACCGAGAATCTGATTCCAAACCTACTGCCGAAGAGCTTCGACAGGTCGCCGAGCTCGCTCACGAGGAGACCCTTCGACTCGGCACGCTCATTGACGAGGCTCGCCGCGACTACACTCGGCAAAAAGAGATCAACAAATCCCTGAGCAAGGTGGAGAGTCGACTCTCCACGGCCGATGGCAGCCTCCGCGACGTGGAGTCCCGCATCGAAGCGGCGGGTCAACTCAAGGAGTCGGCCACCGAGATCGAAGCGCGGCTGGAGCGTCTGGATGAGCTCGCCACGGCGGCGAAGCAGCGCATCGAGGCCGTCGAGAACAGGGACGGCCTGAAAGAGGCGAAGGCCGAGATCGACGGCGTCATGAAGGCGGCGAGCTCGGCTCAGAAAAAGCTGAAGACCGTCGAGGCGCACGCCAAGGAGGTCGCCACCATCAGCGGTGACGTCGCCACCATGAAATCGAGCCTCGACGGGCTCGACTCGCAGTTCGGACTCATTCGAGACGACTACGAGAGGCTCCAGGACGTCGTGACATCGCTCAGGAACGAGTCGAGCAATATCGACGACAAGGCGCATTTTCTCAAGGGTGAGCTCGAGCGCGCCTCGGAGACCGTCCTGCGAGGGGAAGAGGTCGTCAAGACGTTGACCGAAAACACCTCGGCGTCGAAACAGACCCATGAGCAGCTGCGACAGCTCAATTCGCTGGCCCAACATGTCAGCCAGAAACTGAACTCTCTCGGAGCGACCAAAGAGATCGTCGATCGTGCGACCGGCCAGGTCAACGAAGTCAACGAGCTCGTTTGGGACATGGATCGCAAGATCAAAAAGCTCAACGAAGAGAGCCAATGGATCAAGGAGATCGAAGGCAACATCGAGCGGTTTCAAGACATCCAGAAACAGTTCGACTCCGACCTCGAGGCGTCCCGGGCCCAGAAGGTAGAGCTATTCGACGAAAGTAACCGGTTGAAAGCGGAGATCGCGGACGCCCTCTCTCAAGTCGAGCAACGGCTGGACCGTGCCGCACTCCTCAAAGACGAGGTCGAAGTCGCGAATCGTCGCGCCGGCGAGGTTCACGACAGTATCTCCAAGATCGAAGAGCAGCTCAGTGCTCTCACCGGAAAAGACGAGGCTATCCGCAGCGCGATCCAGGCCGCGGATGAGCTCAGCGGTCGCCTCGATACGCAGAAAACGGAGATCGAGGGGATCGAGGGCAAGCTCCAAGGGCTCACCGGATTCGAGGAGCGCCTCGATACGATGATGACCGTCGTCTCTCGGGTCGCGGAGCAGGCGGAAGGCGTCGCGAACAGCGAGGCGATGATCGCCGAGACGAAGAGACAAGTCGGTGAGTTCGGGGAGACCCGTGCACTGGTGGAGGCGGGGCTCGAGGAGCTCAACCGTCACCGCCAGGAAGTCGAGGACGCCCGAAAGCTCTTGAGCGACTTTCGCCAGACCAGCCTGGAGACCGAGGCCGCCGTCAAGGAGATCGTGCCTCGCCTCGCCCATGTCGACGCAGTGCAAGATCGTCTCTCGACGATCGACCACCTCTCGGCGCAGCTTTCCTCGCGTATGGAAGAGCTCGCCCCGCGGGCGGAGCTCGTGGAGAGTGTCGAGACCCGTTTGAATCGTCTCGTGGCCTTGAGCAAGGAAGTCGACGAGCGGATCGACGCTCAGCTCACGAAAAAAGCGGAGCTCGACGCGATGGCCTCTTCTCAAGAAGGTTTGTCCGCGCAGATTTCCGACCAACAGAAAGTCGTCACCGCGTTGAAGAAGGACAAGAGTGTTCCCCTGATGGAGGAGCGCGCGGTGCGGTTGGCCGGCCGGCTCGACATCTTCCAGCACAAGCTCGAGACCTTCGAGCACGTCGAGAAATCACTCCAGGAGCGAGAAGGTCGGGCTGAAGCACTCGCGAGCCGTCTCGAAACGTTGGAGTCCTCCATCGAGAAACACAAGGCCCACGTCGACGATCTGAACGTGGAAGTGGTCCGTCTCGATGACGGTCGGCGTGAGTGGCTGGACAACGTTCACCGGGTCGAAGAGGAGCAGAGAATGATTGCCTCTCGCTCGAACGAGACCAACGCGCAGCTGTCCGAGCTTTCCAAGTTGATGGATGAGCTGGATGACCGTCGGGCGAAGCTGAGCGTGACCGAGCAGCGGTTCTCACGTTACGAGGAGCGCATCGGTGAGCTCGAATCCCTGACCGCGAGTCTCGACAACAAAATCCGTGATCTGGACGCTAAGAGAGAGTCTGTGGACCGGGTCCAGGATCAGCTGCAGGGCTTGTTCGAGACGGCTGAGCAAACCCGAAACGACGCGCTCGAGGTGCTCGAGGCTCGGCAAGAGGTGGCCGAAGCGAAAACGAAGCTCGGTGAGCTCTTGAAAGAGGCGTCGACGCTCGGCTCGAAATACGAGGCGTTGGACAAGCGCAAGGCCGCTGTCGACGACGCGCAATCGCGCATGGACCACCTGGTGAACGTCGTCGGTGATATCGAGGCCAACTTGAACAATCTTCAAGAGCAACGCTCGGTCGTCGATCATGTCTCCGAGAAGCTGGCGCGGTTGGATTTCGCGATCCAGCGAGCCGAAGCCGCCACCCGTGAGCTTCGCGAGGAGCGGGCTCTGGCGACCCGGATCTCCAAGAGCATTCAGTCGCAAAAAGGCGACGAAAAGACTCCGGTTCTGCAGGAGTCGGAAGTGCCGGCCAAGCAACACTGAGCCGGCGGATCAGGCGTTGACGGACGCTTAGGCGTGTGTCGTCGCTCAGGCGTTGGCTAACGTTCAGCGTGTGTCGGCGCTCAGGCGTTGGCCGTCGCGACGATGTCGATCTCCGTTGCCACGTCGATGTCCGTTCTAAACGAGTGAAACACGCTGCAATATTTGTCCAGCGATAGCTCGACCGCCCGCGCCGCTTTGTCTGCGGGCATGGCCCCGGTGAAGCGAAACCGCAACACGATGCGGTGAAACGAGCGCGGCTCGCTCTCTCGCCGGGTGCCCTCCACTTCGATCGCCAAAGCGCCGAACGGCACGCGCATCTTTTCGAGGATGTGGACGATATCGATGCCCATGCACCCGCCGAGTGCGGAGAGGAGCGCTTCCATCGGGGATTGGCCGTCCTCGACGTTGCCGTCGAGCGTTACGCTGTGTCCGGAGCCGCTGACCGCGGAGAACGCCTGACCCGATTGCCAAGAAAGTGTGACGCTGCGAGTGTCCTTCTTTGTCGTGCTCATCGTCAGGGTGCTCCCAAGACCAAGGTGACGTTCGTCCCGCCGAACCCAAAGGAGTTCGATAACGCCAGGCTCATCTTCTTGTCGGTGGGCTCGACGACCGGCGGAAAGTCTTCGAGCTCCGGATCGAGCGGTAGCGCGTTCACCGACGGGGCGATCCAGCCGCCGCGAAGCATCGCGAGTGTGAAAATGGCCTCGATCGAGCCCGCCGCGCTCACGGGGTGTCCGGTATATCCCTTCGTGGAAGAGTAGGCGACGTGTCGTCCATCGAAGAAATTTCGCATCGCCTTGACCTCGGACAGATCCCCTAGTGGGGTCGAAGTGCCGTGGGTATTGACGTAGTCGATAGCGTTGGCGGACACCTGAGCCCGCGCCACGGCATGTTCCATCGAGGCGAGTGCACCGGTCCACGACGGCGCTACCATCTGGCCGGAACCGTCGGAGCTCATGCCGTATCCTTTGAGCAC
>JAJCXL010000428.1 GCA_029263435.1 Acidobacteriota bacterium
GCCGTCTAGCAAACGCGCGACAAATCGGAGACGTTCTTCCACTTGGTTGTACTCCTTCCATGGCACTTCGCCCTCCCGCGGAAGGCAAAAGTGTCACCCATGTCTCCGGAATGGAGTGTTACCTATGTCTCGGGATGCTCACTGATTGGCGCCAACGTCCTCTCGCTGGAATCGGTCCGGGCGATCCTCGTCGTCGGCCACCGCCCCTGGCAGTACTTCGATCGCGATCTGGGCTCGAGCCTGGTGTCGGTCGCCTCGTACACCTCGCTCATGCTTCTGCGCCGAGAGTGCGATTCTCGGTCCGACAGGACAAGGCATTTGGGCTCCTCGAACCAGTTGAAGAGGACGTCGATCTACTGGCCCCGCTCTGCGACCCGACGGGTTCCAGCACCAGGAACCGCTTCTAGTAGGTCCGGGGACGAGCTCGAGGAAGTCCGTCTCCTCGTCGCGCTCGAGCCCGTAGATGGCCGCAATGCCGGAGTGCTTCAGCGACGCGAGGAATCTCGCTTCTCGCTGAAAGTTAGACCGGTTGCGCCGGGATTCAAAGGCGTAGTCTACTTGCCTCCATTGGAGTTACGTCGGCGTCCACTCGGACCTCGCGGTTGGACGTGCATGCGGCGACGAGTCGGTGCCGATTGGAGCCCGGCGGCGAGCGACAGGAGGGTCAGGATGAGACGCAAGGTTCAGCTTCTGATGATCGGCACCATGGGGTTCTTCTCGGTCAGTGCGCACGCGGCGCTGCTGACCTTCGACTACGAAGGGTTCGTGACGAGCGTTTCTGGCCCCGGTGCCGCCTTCGGTATCGTCGCGAGCGTGGGAGATCCGGTGTTCGGCTCGGTGACCTATGACTCCACCGCGGTGCAGACGACGGCGACGGAGGCCGATCCGACCTTGGCCGTGTATCTCCTCGATCCCCCATCGTCTCTCAGCTTGACGATCGGCGCGAACCCGGCGCTCATTAGAACGTTGAGAAACATCAATATCTTCGATCCCTTGGATTTCGCGCCCGGCGACGAACGGGACACGATCCAGATTGGCAGCGACCCCATCGGTGCGTTCGAGATCTTTCAGCTGGGTTTCCAAGGACCCGCGACCGTGTTTGGGACGGACGGTCTGGAGAGCATCGCTGCTCTGGAGGCGACACTGTTTCAATACAACAACTTCGCGGGCGGATTCCTGCAGACGGGCAACCCCAACCTTCCTCCGGTGAACCAGCTCATCTTCGACATCACGTCGGTCTCGTTCCGTGCGATACCAGAACCGTCTACCCTCGCTCTCCTCGCCGTCGGTGCTGGTGCCCTGGCGATGCCGCTCCGTCGCGCATCTGGGGCACGGACTCACGCCCGGAAATGAGCGTCGCGAAGAGCGACCGGCAATCGTGGAGACGCACAGGTATCGCGCGACGAGCTCGAGACTGAGTGAATGGGTGCCGGATCGCGTGTAGGCGGTGCCCGTTGACGGGATAGCGCGCGCTCGCGGAGCTTCAAGATCGCTCCAATGACCTTGTGCTCGGGGATGACGGCGAGGACCTTCATGTTGTCGGGCATCGGGTGCAGGCGAGAGAGTCAACCTCATCGATGCGGTGAATGAGCTGGGCCCATCGTTCGGGGCGCTAGGCTCAAACGAACAGCGTGACGGCCAAGCACGAACGGTACCGTCGGCTGAAGTGCATGAAAAGGCCCAGCGCCTTCTTCGGTGAAATCCGTCCGCTATCACGAAGCGGCCGAGGCGGAGCTGCTAAACGCCGTCGGTTACCTCGAAGTGCAGCAGGAAGGCCTCGGAAAACGACTACTCGCGGAAATCAGAAGGGCTGAGTCGTCGCTGTTGGAGTTCCCAGAGTCCGATCCAAATCCTCTCGCCGGCTACATTTTCAGTGGTTTGCCTCAGTCCCTCGATGAGCTCGCCTCGTCCAGAACAGCGTTGGCGAGCGCCCGCGCTACCGGAGCGGCCTTTTGGAGTCGTTCACCGTCTGTCTCTTGGCTGGGTGTCTGATTCGTCAACACGACCACGCAGATCTTCTCGGAGGGAATCCGTAGGATGAACGCATTGAAGCCCGGTAGTCCCCCGCCATGGGCGAGCGTCCGGCGCCCGTGTAGCTCCCCGATCCGCCAGCCGTAGCCGTACGATTCCCTTTCGGGTCGGTACAAGGAGGCATAGGCGGCCTCCGATACGAAGGAATGGGACGAGAGAGCGACATCCCATCGGGCGAGATCCTCGGTCGTGGAGTAGAGGTTCCCACCGCCCGTGAGGATGGCCAGGAAGATGTCGGGGGCGTTGTCGATCGTCCCGTCATCACTTCGCACGTATCCCGACGCACGATCTCGCAGAAGCGGCCCCGGGACGTCGGCCCCCGAATCGCGCATGCCGGTGGGCGTGAAGATCTCCGTGTCGAGAAAGGCCTCGTACGTCTGTCCCGAGACCTCCTCGACGATCTTGGCGAGCAGGAAATACGCGACCCCGCTGTACCGGTAGTCGGTCCCGGGCGCGAAGACGAGCGGTTGCTCGAAAAATCGCTCTAACGTCTCGTCGAGGGTGGTCGGCACCGCCATCGTCTCCGCGAAACCTGGCAGTGCCCAGGAATGCATGATGCCCGACGTGTGGGTAAGCAGCTGATGCAGGGTCAGGCGCTTCCACGTCTCGGGAAAGCTGGTGAGGTGAGTCCCCACGCGGTCCGTGACCCGAAGTCGCCCACGGTCCTGGAGGATCATGATCGCCATCGAGGTGAACTGCTTGGTGATGGAGCCGATCCGGAACTTCGTGCTTGGCGTGTTGGGCACGCCGTGCTCGAGGTTGGCCATCCCGTATCCCGCGGACAGCACGGTCTCACCGCCCCTGGTGACGATGATCGATCCGCT
>JAJCXL010000429.1 GCA_029263435.1 Acidobacteriota bacterium
CAACCACCTGGTCTACGAAGTAGCGGATAACAGCGTCGACGAGGCCATCGCGGGCTATTGCACGAAAGTGCGAGTCACCATCCACGTCGATAACAGCGTTACTGTCGTGGACAACGGGCGCGGCATTCCCGTCGACATCGAGAAAAAGACCGGCCGACCCGCGGCTGAAGTCGTCATGACTCAGCTGCACGCGGGCGGAAAGTTCGACAACGACACTTACAAGTTCTCCGCCGGTCTTCACGGCGTCGGGGTGTCGGTCGTCAATGCGCTGTCGGAATGGCTAGAGCTCGAGATCCGTCGCGACGGAAAAGTTTATCGCCAGAACTACGCTTTCGGGATAGCCAAAGGAACACTAGAAGTCGTGGGTGCCACCGACAAGACCGGCACCACGATCTCGTTTCTGCCCGACGCCACCATTTTCGAGACCGCCCAGTTCAGCTTCGAATCGTTGTCGCAACGCTTCCGCGAGCTCGCGTTTCTCAACAAGGGCATCACGATCGTCCTCGTCGACGAGCGCACCAATGACGAAAAAAAGTTTCACTTCGAGGGAGGCATCGTCTCTTTCGTCGAGCATCTCAACAAGAACAAGAGTGCCCTCCATACCCCATCGATTTATGTCAATGGCGAGTCTGACGGCATGGAGTGCGAGGTAGCGCTCCAATGGAACGAAGGCTACCAAGAAGCGGTCTTCTCGTTCGCCAACACCGTCAACACGCATGAAGGAGGCACGCATCTGTCCGGCCTCCGTGCGGCTTTGACACGAAGCGTCAACCAATACGCCTCGGCCAACAACTTGACCAAGACCCTTGCCGGGGGCATCGACGGCGAAGACATCCGAGAAGGACTCACCGCCGTCGTCAGCATCAAGATCCCGTCTCCACAGTTCGAAGGCCAGACGAAAACGAAGCTCGGTAATTCCGACGCGAAAGGTTTCGTCGAGAACATGGTCAACACTCACTTCTCCCGTTTCTTGGAGGAGAACCCGGCGGTCGCCAAACGCATCATCGCGAAAGTCGTGGACTCCGCCCGAGCGAGAGAAGCGGCTCGCAAGGCTCGCGATCTAGCTCGTCGCAAAGGCGCACTGGAGATGACGTCGCTTCCGGGAAAGCTCGCAGACTGCCAGGAGCGAGACCCGGCGCTCTCCGAGCTGTTCATCGTCGAGGGAGAGTCCGCCGGCGGCTCCGCCAAGCAGGGGCGAGATCGCCACTTTCAAGCGATCCTCCCACTCAAGGGAAAGATTCTAAACGTCGAGAAGGCCCGTCTCGACAAGATGCTCGAGAACGAAGAGATCAAGGTGATCATCGCCGCTCTCGGCACCGGGATCGAGGAGGACTTCAACGTCTCCAAGCTGCGCTACCACCGCATCATCATCATGACGGATGCGGACGTCGACGGCTCCCACATCCGCACCCTGCTCTTGACGTTCTTCTACCGGAAGATGCGGGCACTGATCGAGAACGGTTATCTCTATATCGCTCAACCGCCCCTCTACAAAGTCAAGAAGGGTAAAAAGGAAACCTACTTCAAAGACGATCGCGGACTCGACCGACATCTGCTCTATCGCGCGGTGGAGAACCGCAGCGTTCGCATCCCTGCTCTTGGGCTCGAGTACTCGGGTGATGAGCTCGCGAGTCGCCTCGAGCAGATGGTGACGTTCAGAAAACACCTCGACCGGCTCAGCCAGCGCGGCTACCCGAGCATCATTCTGAACGAGTTTCTCCGTGTCGGCGCGGATGAGAGCACGTTGTCGAATAGAGACTGGCTCGAAGAAGCGCTCACGCCTTTCCGAGAACAGGGCATGCAGGCTTCGGTGCTCCCCGACGAAGAGCACAACCTCTTTCAGATCGTGCCGGGGCAAAACACGAACGGCTATCGCTGGGTGAAGCCTATCGGGCGTGAGTTCTTGGCGGCCGCCGAGTATCGCACTCTGGCGGAGCTCTACAAGAACGTGGAGCCTTTCGAGAACCCGCCTCTCATCGTCACCGAAAGAGACAAGAAATCGGACGCCGTTAGAGAGAAGGAAATAGCCACTCAGGAAGAGCTCATCGATTACTTGTTGAGCGCGGGAAAAAAGGGTCTCTCTATCCAGCGATACAAAGGACTGGGCGAAATGAACCCGTCTCAGCTGTGGGACACGACCATGGACCCCGAGGTTCGCCTCATGTTGAGAGTGACCATCGAGGACGAGGTCGACGCCGACGACATCTTTACGGTTCTGATGGGCGACCAAGTCGAACCAAGACGCAATTTCATAGAGGAAAACGCCCTCGAAGTCGTAAACCTCGATATCTAAGATTACGAAGAGGCCCGAGACGAGGCCCGGCCGGCGCATCGGCATCCGCGCGGCACGGTCTTGATCCGGAAGTCTCTGGGAGACGCACATGGCAACCACCGCTGAGCGGCCGCCAGTCAACATCGAAGACGAGATGAAGCGGTCCTATATGGACTACGCCATGTCGGTGATCATCGGCCGGGCGTTGCCCGACGTCCGTGACGGGCTGAAGCCGGTTCATCGTCGAGTTCTCTATGCGATGTATCGCGAAGGACTCTTGTCCACGCGAAGCTACTCGAAATGCGCCGGTATCGTCGGCGAAGTTTTGAAGAAGTATCACCCGCATGGCGACTCCGCCGTTTACGACACGCTCGTCCGAATGGCGCAGGACTTCAACCTCCGCGCGCCGCTGATCGACGGCCAAGGCAACTTCGGCTCCGTCGACGGTGACCCGCCCGCGGCCTATCGCTATACCGAAGCCCGCCTCACCGCGCTCGCCGAGAGCATGATGCGGGACATCGACAAGGACACGGTCAATTTCGTCGAGAACTTCGACGGCAATACCTCCGAGCCCACCGTTCTTCCGTCGGCGTTTCCGAATCTCCTCGTCAACGGCGCCGCCGGTATCGCGGTAGGTATGGCGACGAACATTCCGCCTCATAACTTGCGCGAGGTGGTCGACGGGATCCTCTACTCGCTCGACAATCAAGAGCTCGATAACGAGGCTCTTACCAATGACCTACTCGGCATCGTCCTCGGTCCGGATTTCCCAACCGCTGCATTCCTTCACGGTCGGCAAGGCATCGAGCAAGCCTATCGCACCGGTCGGGGCTCCATTCAGATGCGCGCTCGGGCAGAGATCGAGGAGACCGGCAAAGACCGGCAATCGATCGTCGTTACCGAGATCCCCTATCAGGTCAACAAAGCGAGGCTCCAAACGAAGATCGCGGAGTTGGTCCGAGACCGAAAGATCGAAGGCATCTCTGACCTTAGGGACGAGTCCGACAGGGAAGGGATGCGCATCGTTATCGACCTGAAGCGGGGCGAGGTTGGCCAGGTCGTCCTCAACAACCTCTATAAACACACCGCGCTCCAAACGAGCTTCGGCATCATCATGCTCGCGATCGTCGACAATCGGCCGAAGGTTCTCTCTCTCGTCGAGCTCGTCCGGCTCTTCATCGAGTTCCGCCGCGAGGTCATCCGGCGCCGCACGACTTACGAGCTCAACAAGGCGGAAGAACGGGCTCACCTCCTCGAAGGCTTCGTCATCGCTCTCGACCACCTCGATGCCGTGATCGAGCTCATCAAAGCCTCCCCAAACCCGGCCGAAGCGCGCGAAGCTCTGATCGCGACCTATGAGCTCAGCCTCGTCCAAGCCCAGGCCGTCTTGGACTTGCAGCTTCAGCGCCTGACCGGCATGGAGCGCGACAAGATCCTCACGGAGCACCAAGAGATCCAAAAGCTCATCGCAGAGCTGCGGGCCATCCTGGCTAGTGACACCCGCATCGACGCCATCGTGCGCGAAGAGCTCGAAGAGGTCCGTGAGAAGTTCGGTGACGACCGTCGCACCGAGATCATCGCGACCACCCAGGAGATCAGCATCGAGGACATGATCGCCGAGGAGGACATGGTCATCACCGTGTCCCACACCGGCTACATCAAGCGGAGCCCACTCACGGTGTATCGGGGACAACGACGCGGCGGCAAAGGTCGCATGGGCATGCGCACCCGAGACGAGGACTTCGTCGATCACCTCTTCGTCGCCTCGACCCACAGTTTCATTCTGATTTTTACGGACCGTGGCAAGGTCTACTGGCTCAAAGTTCATGAGATCCCGAGTGTCGGAGCCGCCGGCAAGGGGAAGGCCATCGTCAACCTCGTCGCGATGCGGCCGGAAGAAAAGCTCGCCGCGGTCTGTGTCGTCAAAGAGTTCCCCGAGGATCGGTTCGTCCTGATGGCCACCCGCAAGGGCGTGGTGAAGAAGACGCCGCTGTCCGCGTTCAAGAAGCCCCTGTCCCGCGGGATCATCGCGATCGGCATCCTCGAAGAGGATGAGCTCATCGCGGCAGCGCTGACCGAAGGTGACAGCGAAGCGGTCTTGGCGTCTCGCGCGGGAAAGGCGATCCGGTTCTCCGAGATGGACGTCCGCACCATGGGCCGCACCGCCAGAGGCGTGAGAGGAATTGGCCTCGCACCTGATGACATCCTCGTCGGCATGGCGGTGGTCGAGCCGGAAGGCACTCTATTGACCGTCACGGATAAGGGCTTCGGCAAACGAAGCAAGGTTTCCGACTACCGTCTCCAAACTCGAGGTGGGAAGGGCGTCATCAACATCAAGACGACCGAGCGCAACGGTCAGGTCGTCGCCGCGCCGTTCGTCACGGATGACGACGAAGTCATGGCCATCACCGCGGCCGGGATGATCCTTCGCCTCGCCGTCAAAGACTTCAACGTCCTCGGACGTGCATCGCAAGGAGTGCGTTTGATTAATCTCGACGAGGGCGATCACGTCGTCGCTGTCGCGAAGCTCGCCGAGAGCGACGAAGAGGAAGAGGTTAACGGGGAGGTCAACGAGGAGGAATAGACTCTGGTGGCTCACTGGCCCCACCGTCTACAAAACGCTACACTCTTCGGCCACGCGGGTCGCTAGACCCCGTAGCAAAGTTGACAATGTCTCGCCTCGCAGCCGTTTCGCTCGCCCTCACCGTGCTGGGGATCTCCGGCTGCGTCGATCGTCCAACCCGTATGTTCGCTGCCGCGGACCGTGCGATGGCGGTGGACGATTTCGACCAGGCCGCTCACCTCTACCGGGAGGTCACCATCCAAGCGCCCGCGACCGACTTGGCGGCACGTGCCCAGTTCGAGCTCGCGCGCATCTATTACTTGCGCAGGCGAAACGTCGCCGCGGCCAAAGAGAGCCTCCTCAAAGTGTTGCGGTCATCCACACCGAACCTCGAGCAAGAAGCGAAGCTGATGCTCGCGAGACTGTATACGGAAGACCTCGCCGAGCCCGAAAACGCTATCGCGCTTTATGAGTCCGTTCTCGGTGACGATCTCGAAGAGGTCGTCCGACGCGACACCCTCATGAATCTCGCGCACTGTTACTACACGACGGGAGCGCTCGAAAGGTCGGCCGAAACGTATCGGCAGACGCTCCGGCTGCCGTACCATCCGGACGCGGACCAAGCCTATATGCGGCTCGCTAACTTGGCTTGGCTCACCGGCGGCGCCGCCGAGTCTCTGCGGCTGGTGAAGGAGCTCTCTCATTTGACTGCCGATCGAGAGCATCGGCTCAGTGCCGCCGTCCAACAGATCGAGCAGCTCATCGCGCTGGATCGTTTCGTCGAAGCGGAGCGGGAGTTGACCACGGCGACCGATATTTTTCCGGAGGCCTCCGAGCTCGCATCTCTTCGGCATCGGATGGCGATGATCCGTGACGACCAACGCGAGCTCGGCGACGGGGAGACTCTGTTGGTCGAGCAACAAAAGAAAATACAATGGAGCGCAAGCCGCCGCCGCGTCGCCCGGGGACGATGACTTCGATGCTGAAACGTAGCACCGCCGCCCTCGTTGCCGTGGTCGCGTTCGCCGCCATGGGCTGCCAAGGTCCTGAGCAGGAGTTGGTCGACCGCTTCTTCGAGGCGTCCCAGAGAGGGGACAACGCAAGCGTGGCTGCGCTTTCGATGGTCGCTTTTCCTGAAGAGGTCGAGTCGTGGAACGTGCTTGCGGTCGGAGAAGAGGCGCGCACGCCCTACCTCGTCCCTCGGCTCATCGAACAGGTGGGTGTCGTCGAAGACGAGCGTGACGTCCAGTTCAAAGTTTTTGGCGAGTGGCGCCGGAGCAATTACGAGACCCTCCGGAATATTCAAGCGCGACTGCGCGACGATCCCGATTACCACTTTCCCGGCCGCCTCGGCGAGCTACAAGATCAGTGGGACGTCTATCGCGAGGAGCGGCTGGAGGTCGTCGCGAAGCTTAGAGACGCGGAGCTCGAGCTCGAGCGCGAGATCCGCCGGGTCAACAAGTCGCTTCAACGGGAGTCCACTCCGGAGTTTCTCACCGGAGAGACTCAGAAAAAACCAGTCACGGTGCGCGTGACGACCCCGGCGGGGGACCGCCACTACGAAGTGACGCTGACCCGCTACGACCTGAAGAACCAATTCGATGCCACCGTCCCCACCCGGTGGATCATCACCGCTCTCGCTCCGGTCGACTGAGCGACACCTAGGCTCAGCCGACGACGCGGCGACACCTAGGCTCAGCCGACGACCAGGCGATAGCTACGCTCAGCCGACGACTTCGAGCTTCGCGAACTTCGCCACGAGTCGTTTTCGTCCGGCGTCGCGAAACTGCACCGTCACTCGCCGGTCTTGCCCCCGCCCGCTGGCGTCAATCACTTTCCCCTCGCCGAACTTTGCGTGGCGAACGAACACCCCGGGCCGAAGCGCCGAGCCGCCGGCGCCGCCCCCGCCTCCCCCGGGGTCACTGCTCGTCGTCCGGGCTCGTCCCGCGCCGATGTGAACGGCGTTCGGGACCTCCTCCAAAAAGCGTGACGCGCGCCGCGAGCTCGCCTGGTGCGAGAATCGACGCGACATCGCGAAGGTCAAGTAGAGCCGCCTCTTCGCGCGCGTCATCCCCACATAGAAGAGCCGACGCTCTTCCTCGAGGCTTTGTTTGTTTCCGGAAGCCCGGACGTGTGGAAAGAGGCCCTCCTCCAAG
>JAJCXL010000430.1 GCA_029263435.1 Acidobacteriota bacterium
GACGCCTCGGGGATCGATCCCGATGGCGTCGAAAAACGCCTGAAGAGTTTGGCGAGCGAAGGTGTCCGTCCCAAGCTCCTCTACGTGATCCCGTCGTTTCAGAACCCTTCCGGCGGCACGATGACCGAAGCTCGCCGACACAAGCTCGTCGAGGTGTGTCGACGCTACGACGTCCCGGTAGTCGAAGATCACGCCTATGCGGAGCTGAGCTTCGACGCCGCACCTCTTTCTTCGCTCAAAGCGCTCGACCCGGACAACGTCATCTTCATTCATACCTTCTCCAAGATCTTCGGACCCGGGGTGCGTCTCGGATGGGTGGCGGGTGACGCTCCACTCATCGAGCGGCTGGGATTGTGCAAACTGGGCACCGACCAATGCGCGAACACGCTCACGCAACGTCTTGTCTATGAGTACGGGCGTCGAGGCTATATCGACGATCAAGTCCTCGTGTCTCGGGATCTGTATCGAGGCAAGCGCGACGCGATGGACGCTGCGATGAAGACTCACTTTCCGGCCGGCGTGAAGTGGCACCGATCCGGCGGGGGCTTCTTCTTCTGGGTGGAGCTCGAAGACGGCGCCGACAGTGACGCGATGCTCACCTATGCGATCGAGCACGAGAAGACCGCATTCGTCGCGGGCTCGCCGTTTTTCGAGGACGGCGACGGCCGAAGATTCATGAGGTTGTCGTTCAGCTTCGTGCCGAGCGCCCAGATCAATGAAGCCATCGCGCGTGTCGCGCGGGTCATTACCGGTTAAACGCGCCGACTGATAGCATGTCGAGTGCCGTGAGCGAATCCCGCCGCCTGCTGGAACAAGCATGGCCCTATCGGGCGCGCTTTTTCCTCGCTTGCGCGAACATGGTGGGCTTCGGCATCACCTCTGCCGGCCTCGCCTACCTCATCAAGCCGGTTTTCGACGATGTTCTCATCGAGAACGTCAATCTGGGCCGTGTCGCCGGGCTCATCATCCTGCTCTATCTGCTCAAGGGGTTGTTCTCGTACTTCGCGACCTACCTCATGAGCTGGGTCGGTCAGCGCACGGTCATGGATTTGCGCAACCGGCTCTACGACCGCGTCATCCAGCAGTCGGTCGATTTCTTCAAGCGCCAGCAGACCGGTACCCTCATCAGCCACATCACGAACGACGTCGAAAAGATACAGCTCGCCGTCTCCGGTGCCGCCGGTGATCTGATGATGCAGTCCTTCGCCCTGTTCGGATACGGTGCGCTGCTCATCTATTACGACTGGCGGCTCGCGGTCTTTTGCCTCATCACGGCGCCGCTCGCGGTGTTTCCTCTCGTCAATCTGGGTCGCAAGCTGAGAAAGCGCACCGACCTCGGTCTCGAGCGGTGGCGCGACATCACGAACATCCTTCACGAGACCATCTCCGGCAGCCGGATCGTGAAAGCGTTTCGGATGGAAGCGTTCGAGTCCAAGCGCTTCGCCGATGCCACCGATGGGTTGTTTCGCACCAACATGCGCATCACGCGCGTGATCTCGATCATGCCGCCCATCATGGAGCTCGTCGGTGGCATCGGCCTCGCCGCGGCGATCTGGTATGGGAGCGGCCGCATTTCCTCGGGCATCATGACACCGGGGGAGTTCACGTCGTTCATGGCGGCGCTGTTCATGATGTACATGCCCGTCAAGAAGCTCTCTCGCGTCAACGCCACGCTCCAGCAGGCCCTTTCCGCGGCGAGTCGGATCTACGGCGTGCTGGATGTCGAGAACAAGATCGAAGAGGACCCGAACCCGGTGGAGCTCGAACCGCTCTCGCGAAGCATCCGCTTCGACGACGTCCAGTTCGCCTATCCGGATGGCGACGGCCCCGCACTCAATCACATCAACTTGGAAGTGACGGCGGGGCAAGTGGTGGCGCTCGTCGGAACGAGTGGCGCGGGCAAGAGCACTCTCGCGAGCCTCGTCCCGAGGTTCTACGACCCGACGGGCGGCGCGATTTATTTCGATGACGTCGATATTCGAAAAGCGAGCTTGTCGTCCCTTCGAGGCCAGATTGGACTCGTCACTCAAGAAACGATCCTGTTCAACGACACCGTCCGGAACAACATCGGCTACGGGCTAACCACGGTCTCCGAAGATGCGTTGCATCAAGCCGCGGATGCCGCGTGCGCTCTCGAGTTCATTGAGACCCTCCCCGACGGCTTCGACACGTTGATTGGTGAGAGAGGACAACGGCTCTCGGGTGGTCAACGCCAACGGCTCGCGATCGCGAGAGCGATTCTCAAGAATCCCGCCATCCTCGTGCTCGACGAAGCGACCAGCTCACTCGATGCCGAGTCCGAGGCGCTGGTCCAACGCGCTCTCGATAACCTGATGTCGAACCGTACGACGATCGTGATCGCGCATCGGCTGTCGACCGTCCGCCGCGCGGATCAGATCGTCGTCATCGAGCAGGGCGCGATCCAAGAAGTCGGCACTCACGACGAGCTCGTTCGCACCACCCGTGGGGTCTACCGCCGTTTGTACGAGCTTCAGTTCGCGCTCGGGACTCAGCCCGAAGCGGTCGCGAGCGACTCCTGATCCACTGAGCGAAAGATAGCTGAACGATGCCGAGACCACCTTTATGTTGATGAGCATGACCGGGTTCGCCCGGGCCCAAAAAGCGAGCGAGCACTACGACACCGTCATCGAGCTCAGAAGCGTCAATCACCGATTTCTCGACGTCAAGGTCCGAGGTAATATCGGCATTTCTCCTCTGGAGCAACGGGTGCGTACCAAGATGGCGACGGTCTTGAGCCGAGGACGGGTCGAAGTGAGTATCCACCTCGATCCGAAAGGCCAAAGCATCCACGAGATCGCCATCGACCGACCCCTCATGAACGAGTTCGTGCGCACGGCCACGGACCTCGCCGAAGACGCCGGCGTGGGTGCGAGCCTTTCCTTGTCCGATCTCGTCGGTTTCACTCCGGCCTTTCAAGTGAAGGAGCGCGATCTCGCCGACAGCGCCACCCTGTGGGAGAGCATTGAGTCCGCCCTCGAAGACGCGCTCACGGCACTGGCCGAGATGCGGCGCGCGGAAGGCACGGAGATGGCGGCCGACCTCGCGGCCCGGATGCAGACCTTGGGAGAGCACCTCGACGCGATCGAGTCACTCTCCGACCAGCGTCGCGCGACGAGACAATCGGAGCTCGAAGAGAAGGTGGTAGAGCTTCTCAAGGGGGCCGCCGAGCCGTCTTCCGTGGTGATGGAAGTCGCGAGGCTCGTCGAGCGCGGAGACATCGCTGAAGAGCTCACGCGGTTTCGCAGCCACCTCGAGCTGTGGAAAACCGCCGTCGGAGGCACGGAGCCCTGCGGAAAGAAGCTGGACTTCATCGTTCAAGAAATGAACCGCGAAGTGAACACCATCGGTTCCAAGAGCCAGGACGCGGACATCGCGGAGCGCGTCATCGGCATGAAGACCGAGATGGAGCGCGTGCGCGAGCAAGTGCAGAACATCGAATGACGAAGCGTCGCGGGAACCTCTTCGTGATCTCGGCCCCTTCGGGCTCGGGTAAGACCACGCTCGTGCGTCGCCTCCTCGAAACCCTCGATGACGTACGGTTTTCGATCTCCCTCACGACCCGCCAAATGCGGGGCAAGGAGCGCGACGGGCACGACTATCACTTCGTGAGTGAAAAGGAGTTTCGCGATCGGATCGCTCAAGGGGAGTTTCTCGAGTGGGCCGAAGTGCACGGAAATCTCTACGGGACCTCGAAGAGCGAGACCGAGAAAGTACGGGCGGCGGGTGAAGACATCCTTCTCGACGTCGACGTCCAAGGGGCCGCTCAAGTGAGAAAAGCTCAACCGGACGCGGTCACGCTGTTCGTCATGCCACCGTCATTCGCTGATCTCGAGGAGCGACTCAGAGGTCGCAGCCAGGATTCGGACGCGGTCATGGAAGCGCGTCTGGACGAAGCT
>JAJCXL010000431.1 GCA_029263435.1 Acidobacteriota bacterium
CCAGTCACTCGCGTCCATGCTCTACGGAGTGAGCGCGACCGATCCGGGAGCCCTCTTGGGCGCACTCCTCGTCATGGGAACCGTCGCCGTCCTGGCCGCGGTCATTCCCGCTTTGCGCGCCGCCGCGATCGCTCCTGCCGAAGCACTGCGCGAGCGTTGATCGGCGCCCACGGTGGTGGCGGCACGAGCCGGTTCAGCTCCTCTAGCGTCGCCGGTCTGAGCTGAAGTGAGCAACTCCATTGCCACCGTTCAACACCCGGAAAACACCGTCACCGACGCTGGGGTTCAAGCAGAACTCGCTCAACATCAATAACGAGCCGTCCCTCCCTGGAACCACCAAGCTCGTAGACATCGCTGACAAACAACGTCGATGTTCCTTCGCAAGATCTTGTGCACCAAGGCACCCGCTAAGTCATGCCGGGCGATGCCGCACCCCCCGAAAACAAACGCTCGCGGACGGTCTCGCCAGAAACGAGCTCCATGACAAGGAAAAGAACGTCGTCCGCGTCCTCGAGCCCGTAGACCACGGTCGAATCTACACCTTGCCGACGTTCCAGTTGTGCCGGCACCGAAAGCACACCCTCTTAGATCTCGGCCCAGCAGCAAGCATCCCGCTCATCAAGATCGCCACGAGGATGAGGACCGGCGGGATGGTTCCCGCGGAGGTCGTGATCCAAGTCATGCAGCCGAGCGCCACAAGGAGTACGAATCCCCAGAGCCATCTGGCGTTGCGGTTGAGCGAGGACCCGCAGTTCGGACATTCGGGCATGGTTTCAGTCTACCCCGTCGTCAGACTCACGACCAGCCAGGAAGTTGAGCTCGGGACGCCACGACTCGGGCGGCGCGAAAATCCGGGCCATCTGGTGACAATTGATTCCGATGTAACGATCATTCGTACATGGCACGATGATTCAAATCCGCAATCTTCCCGATAATTTCACAGAAAGCTGAAAGCACGCGCGACCCTCGCAGGGATGTCACTCTTGTCTTCTGTGCTGTTACTTTTGGTTACTCTGTCCGGGCAGAGTTCGTTGAGGATTTACTTTAACTCCACGCACGCCTCTGATGGAGCTACGCTGGCCACTTGCTTTTCATAACCTCTCGCGAGCGAGCTCTCGGAACTTCCCTTCGACCAGCAGAATGAAGTCGCCCTCCGGAGTGACGTCATCTTGTTGGTCACGGGACCTTGCGCCAGCGGAGAGAGACATTTTGAGCCTGGTGAAGTATCCGCAGTCTCAGCGAGCGCCGACGAGACCCTTCACCGAATTCAAAATTTTCGGCGCGTCGTAGCCCACGCCATCCTTGAAGACGAGGACTACGTTGCGGATATCAGCTGGGCGCGCGATCGGATCGCCTTCGAGCACGACGAGATCGGCGAGCTTGCCTTCGGTGATCGAGCCGAGTCGGTCGTACTCCCCGAGCGCCCTCGCCCCGTTCGCCGTCATGATCGTGATCGCTTGCAGCGGCGTGAAGCCGGCCTCGATCAGAAGCTCGAAGTTACGCTGATCGCCAAAGCCGGGGATCGCACCTCCGTTTCCGGTCGGATCGACGCCAGCCGTTAGAAGCCCACCAGCGTCGACGAACGTTTTTTCGAACGCCAACAGGCGGGTCCAGACCGCCGGCATGAACGAGACGGGCGCCGATGCTTGCACGGATCGGTGGCGCTCGAGAAAAGCTTCGCGAACTTCGGGAGCCATGATGTCGAGCACTCGATCTTCGACCGGGCGTCCCGGCACCATCTGTTCGATGACGGACAAGGTAGACGTCAACGTCACGTCTTTCTCCACCATTTGCCGGATGAGAGATTGGACTTCGTCGCTCTCGATATCAACGCTCGCCAAGCTCTCGCGCTGGCTTGGCGGGCACTCGTCCGGCTTCTTCTCGGGATCGAAATCGGACGCCACGAACAATCCGTGCTCCAGACCGTCGATGCCGAGCGCAACCGCCTCACCGAACGTCACCGAGCACAGGTGTCCGGTGAACTTGATTCCCTGGCGATGCGCCTCGTCGATCGCAGCTTTCAAGTTCTCACGGCTGATCCGAGCGTGAGCTTTGATCCACGTTGCGCCTTCCTCGGCCCAGTAACGCACCATCCGGCGGGCATCCTCCGGTGAAGACGGAGAATAGTTCTGAAGCCCCTCGCTGAGCCTTGGACCGGTGATGTGCATCCGTGGACCGACAATCTCGCCGTCTTCGATGCCTCGCTTCAGATTCACCTCGGTGTAAGGCGACAAGCTTCCTGCGGTGCGAATGGTGGTGAGACCGGACGCCAAGTAGATGCGCGGCGCAGTGAAGCTCAACGTCAGGCGTCCTCGCGCTCCGGCATAGTCGGTGTGGTCGTGCATCCCGACGAGCCCCGGAATGACGGTGTGACCGGAAAGCTCGAGCACCTCGGCTCCGTCCGGGACTGTGACCTCGCTCACGGCGCCGACGGCCACGATCCGACCTCGCTCCACGACCACGGTCTGGGCAGCGCGCGGAGGCGCACCGGCGCCATCGACGACCCGGACATTCGTGAGTGCGAAGACGGGCGAGCGCACTCGCACGAGCTCCAACACTTCGGGCGACAGCTCGGTGGCGGGCTGGGCGATCGCGAGAGCCGCCGTTAGGGTGATGCTAACGAGGCCTATGAACCGTCTCATC
>JAJCXL010000432.1 GCA_029263435.1 Acidobacteriota bacterium
GCGTATCCCAGGTCCTTCCGCCGACTGGCGGCTCACGCCGAAGGGCGAAGAGCTCCGGTTGACGAACGTCGCGACGGGAGCCGGCCTCGGGGTCTCATGGCTCGGACGAGTGAACCAGAGGCCTGGTGCCGGATTTCGGTGGAGCTTCGAGCCCGCGACCGGTTGCGCTGATTTTCCCGAGGTCGAGGTCAATGCCTCCGGCACGCCCCTCATGGGGCAGGGTCCGGGGGCCGAAGTCGAAGGGTACCTCGACGCGCATGTCCACATTACGGCATTCGAGTTTCTCGGCGGTCTGTTCCACTGCGGTCGACCCTGGAGCCGATACGGAGTCGCCGATGCGATGGTGGACTGCTCGGATCACGGCCTTGAAGGCCGCTTCGCTCTCGCCGAGAACTTGTTGTCCCAGGGGAGCCTCGTGGGCACTCACGGAAACGATGGCTGGCCGAGCTTCACGGGCTGGCCTAAACATTTCTCATTGACCCACGAAGGCACGTACTGGAAAGGGCTCGAGCGCGCTTGGCGCGGGGGGCTGCGACTCCTCGTGACCGATCTGGTGGAGAACCGAGCGCTTTGCGAGCTCTATTGGCTGAACGAGAACTCTTGCGTCGATATGGACAGCTTGCGATTGCAGGCGAAGGCGCTCAGCGAGCTGGAAGGTTATATCGACGCGCAGTTCAAGGGACCGGGCAAGGGATTCTTTCGCATCGTCAGGAGTCCCGCCGAGGCGCGTGAGGTCATCAACGAAGGAAAGCTCGCCGTCGTGATGGGAGTCGAGACGTCGCAGCCCTTCGATTGCCTCTATCGGGACGGCGTCGAGCAGTGCTCGCTCGAACAGATCGACGAGGGACTGCAGGAGCTGTGGGATCTCGGGGTGCGTTCCATGTTTCCCGTCCACAAGTTCGACAACGCGTTCGGCGGTACCGCCATGGACGGCGGAACGACCGGAATCCTCGTGAACCTCGGCAACAAGTACATGACGGGGCGCTGGTGGCGGGCAGAGTCTTGCCCCGGGATGGAGCAGGATCGTTCGCCGACGAACTTGTCGCTAGGAAACGCGGGGTTGTATGCGTTCTTGCGAGACTTCATCGCACCTTTGTTCGACGGAGATTTTCCTGCCTATCCGGTGGGCCCTATTTGCAACGTCCGAGGTCTCACGGATCTTGGGGAGTATCTCATCCATCGCATGATCGATATCGGCATGATCATCGAAACGGACCACCTCAGCGTGAAAGGACGCGAGCTGGTACTAGACATCATGGAAGCCCGCAGCTATTCCGGTGCGGTCACGAGCCATAGCTGGGGCGATGACACCAGTCGGATCCGGATTCAGAATCTCGGGGGCATCGTCGCGCCTTATGCGAACACGACCACACGCTACATCAGTGAGTGGGAAGCGGCCCGTCAAACCCAACCGGCGGGATTCTACTGGGGTATTGGCTACGGCGCCGACACCAATGGGCTCGGCGCCCAAGCCGAGCCTCGACCCGGTGCCCTTGACGAGGACCCGGTGACCTATCCCTACTCGACTTTCGATGGCGGCACGACGATGTTTCAAAACCACTGGGGACAGCGGGTGTGGGACTTCAACGTCGACGGAGCCTCACAATACGGTCTCTTCCCCGATTGGATCGAGGACATGAGCCACGTCGCGGGACAAGACATCGTCGATGACATGGCCCGAGGCGCCGAGGCCTACCTTCAAATGTGGGAGCGCGCTTACAACCCGTAATCGGCGGGTGGGGTTGACGCTCAGCGTCGATGGGCGCCCGGCATCGCTCGTTCGAGAATCTGCTCCGGATCGTCCCAGCCGGTCTCGTCTTGGATATCCCGACACCGTGCCAGTATCGCTCCGAAGTGAGGTCCCGGTTCCAATCCGCGGGCGATGAGGTGTCGCCCCTGCACGACGTCTTTGGGCGCCTCCTCTTCCAGGTCGAGCACTCGCATCTGTTCTCGAAAATGCTCGCCGGCCGGGTAGCGGCGCGCCACGGCATCCTCGGTGGTACGACCGAGATGGTCGGCCGTCGCGACCCGGAGCAGAAGCTCCATCGAAGCACCCGCCTCCTCGAGCTCTCGCGCGAGCTTCCGATAGGCCTTCGGCTTGGCGCCGTTTCGGAAATAGAGGCCGGGTGCGAGATGGTGTCGGACGAGGACGCCGACCCGGCGCACGAGCGCGCTCGACGCGCGGAGTCGCTCGAGAAACGTCTCCGCGATTACCACTCCGTCGGTATCGTGACGATGAGACCGGAAGCGACCGTCGAAGTACTCGGTGGTGGCCGGCTTTCCGAAGTCGTGACACAGCGCGCCATACATGAGTGAGAGATCGAGGTCGTCGCCTCTACGCAAGCGAGCCGCTTCGTCGATCACCATCATCGTGTGAATGAAGACATCGCCTTCGGGATGCCACTCAGGCTCCTGCGGGGTGTCGACGAGTGCTTCGATCTCCGGAAAGAAACGCAACAGTCCGATATTGTGCAGGAACCAAAACGCGATCGATGGTTTCGAGGTGCGCAGCAGAATCTTTTCGAGCTCTCCCGAAACCCGTTCGGCGGAGAGCTCGGATAAATCCAACGCCGCGCAAAGCTTCTCGAGCTCCTCGTCCGGAGTCATCTCGAAGCGCGCGGCAAAGTGGGCGACTCGAAGCGCCCGAAGTGGATCCTCCGAGAAGTGATCCGGGTCGCTCGCCCTCAGCGTTCTCGATTCGAGATCGGCGAGCCCCCCGAAGGGATCTTCGAGCACGCCGGTCGAAAGGTCGAGCGCGAGGCTGTTGATCGTGAGATCGCGTCGCTTCGCTGCGTCCTCGAGGCGCATGTTCGGATCGTGAGCGACTTCGAAGCCGCCATGTCCGGAACCGACTTTGCTATCTGCACGGGGGAGGGAGAAGTCCGCGTCGATCTCTTTGAGTCTCAGGACACCGAACGCGCGCCCGACATGCAGGACGTTTCCAAAACGCGCGAGAATCCGTTCGAGCTCCGGCTCCGTGAGACCGTAGGTCTCGATATCGACATCGGTGGGAGCGAGGCCCAAGAGCTGGTCCCGGACGAAGCCCCCGACGAGAAACGCGCGCCCGCCGGCATCTGCGATCGCTTGGGCGATTCGAGGCAGCGGGTCGTCGAGCGCGACCTTCAGCTGTCGCGCCACTCGACCGCATCTCCTATCGCGATCTCGCCATCGTCGAGTACTTCTCCGAAGACCCCGCCCCGCCACCGCTCGCCCATCGCGGTCTTGAGGCCGGTGGCCGCTTCTTCCATCCGCTCGCATGGACGGGTCTCGCCGTAGACGCGGACCCGTACGGCTCCGATCGCGAGGATCTTGTGTCGGCTGTCTTTCAGGTCGACGCCGCTCACCATCAGGTTCGCGCGTCTCGCGGTGGGGTCGATGTCTTCACCGACTTCGCCCACCAGCTCGTCCCAAACATCTTTCGAAAGGATGGTGACTTGTCGTTTTCCGCCTTGATTGGCATTGCCCTCGATGCCCTTGCCGGCGATGACGTTTGCGTGCTCGGTGGGATCCATCGGGCCCTTCTTGAAGCGTTTGATCCAGATGGCTTCGAGGCGTCCTGTGTTG
>JAJCXL010000433.1 GCA_029263435.1 Acidobacteriota bacterium
CGTTCAGGTAGACATAGTTGTTCATGCCACTGAACCAAAATCCGTCACGGGTGGTTCCGAACAGGGCACGGTTGTCGAAGACACCGCCGCGGCCGGGACTCTCGAGGATCTGCTCACTATCCCCCGCCTTCGTGTGAATGACCATGTTTCGCGCGAAAACGTTGAAGCTCTCGTTTCCATCCTCGGTGGCGACCGCCGAGCCCTCGCCGTCGTAGAGCACGTTGTCGAGAACGAGCCCGTAGTGCGCGTCGTGAACCGTGAGTCCCCACTTCAGGAATCCTTCGATCGCATTTCCCACCAACATGAACTGGAACCCGGCATTCGTCGGATTGACGGGGCCGGTGAGGTGGTGTGCGTGGAAGCTGTAGCGACCGATTTGGTTGGTGCCGACGGACACTGCGCTACCGTTCCCATCGAACACCGCGTTGTCCAAAGAGTCCACCGTCGTGCGACCGAGGTGAACCAACGCCGTGTAGCGCATGTCGACGATCGCTCGTGCGTGTGCCATGACGTGACCTCGAGTGACGCACTGGGTGGTATCGGAGAGGTTCTGCTCCCCGCGGCAATAGCGATCTTTGGCGCTCTCGGCGAGCTCGACCGATCGGAGGATGATGTTTCGCGTCAGGTTGGCCGCGTGGGGACGCATCGATCGCTCGACCGGGCCGACGTTACCGGCGGCGTCCTTGGGCCCGTAGTGATCGAAAGAGAACGCTTGTTCGAGGCTCACGTCGACGCCCGCAACGGCGGCCACGGCGCGCTCCTCGGCTTGGGATTGGAAGACGAGGTTCTTCCGAAAGGGGATCTGCCGCGTGTCGGGAACCACGATCCGGTCACCCGGCTTCCAGCCGTCGGCGGCCGCTTCGAGCGAAAGCACCGCTTCGCCCGCGCCGACGTCGCTTTCGAGTCGCAGGAACGTGCGATTCAATCGAGCGCCATGGAGGGTCGCTCTGCCGAACAAATGCATGCCGTTTCCGTACTGAGTGGGATCGCGTCCCGTGGTATCGAGAGGCCGGTCCGCAAATACGATCTCGGCTGTTACCGTCGGAGGCAGCGGGCTGTCGGGCGTCCCGATGACGAGGCTCCCACCAGGCAGCACTTGAAGGTCCACCACTCGCATGCGGGTGCTCGTGTGAGTGGACCACTGAAGCGTCCCTCCAGGGCCGACCTCGACGCAAGACAGCTCCGTCTCGCTCGACACGTCGTAGGACACGGCTACGCCTGCCGGTATCGACACCTGCGCGCCGAGCTGGGGTACGACGCCTGTCGACCACACCGAAGGATCGGACCACGCCCCGCTCGCGACGGCCGTCACGTTGGGCTGGTTGCAAAAGCGTGGGACCCGGTCGTGACGGGTCGTCACGAAGTCCGCACTGACCACGGCGTCGACACCGTCCGCCCAGGTGTTGGACGAATGAAGGCACAACACCAACGCGAAGATTGCGAGCCGTCGCATAAGAAAATCCCCCTGCTTCCGGCGCGCGCACAGACGCTTTGACGCGCCTGCAGATGAGTTCGATTGGATTGTTTCGAGTGGGCGCACGATACACTCGCGAGCCCTCCCGAAGTGTGATCGATGACACGAACGGGAGAATCGACCTAATTGGGTCGGAAGGTTTGCGCCGGGGTGTTCACGAGCTGAGCGGCGGAGCGGCCGGGGTTTTGGCTCTGATACGCCTCGACGAGGCGATAGCCGAGCGTATAGCCGACCCACCTCGGCAAGTCCGAGCGCGTGCCAAAAAACCAAGCGTCGAAATCAAAGCTGGAGCTGTCGAACAAAGGGCGCGCGAGCCCGAGAAAGGTCTCGGTCTCCTCCTCGGCGAAGGCCCTCGACCACGGCGGTAAGTCCACTCCCAGAAGCTCGACCGCGAAGTGATCCGCGAGCCCCTCCGAGATCATCGATTCGAGAAGGGTGGTGCCGTATCCAGGTCCCCGAAAGCGCATGACGTGATGCGCCTCGTGAGCGACGGTCCCGGCCAACCTCTCTCGCAGGATCCGAGCGAGATCCGCGAATGCCGGGTTGATCGCGATCTCGAACGTTTGGCCGTTGAGCGCGAAGCCTCCGATTCCGTATCCAGGAATGGAGCGCTGAGCATCGGCGAAAACGGTAATCCGGACGGGATCGAAGGAAGGAAACGCCGTGCGGACCTGGGCGAGGGCCTGATCCATCAGAGTATTTATCAGGTCCTGGTGAGGCGTCAGCAGTCCGTTGGGATCGGAGATGGTCACCGTGGTCGAGCTCACAGGGACTGGCGAGGGGCCCGCAGCAGACGGCGACGACGAGTCCCCGCAACCGACCGACAAAAAGAGCCACGCGCTCATCCCCATGCACGACAACCCGACCCGAAGACTCACCATTGTCATCGACGTGTCTCAGAATACGACTTCGGATCGTCTGGATCCAGCGAGTTTCTTCACAGAAACTTCATAAACCGCTTTAGGCGCCACGACTCAAGCATGTGTACAATAGGGCTATGCTGGTCCTGGCCCTGGCCTTTGCCCTCGCGGAAGCTCCTTCCGCAATGGAGCCGGAGATCGAGGCACTCGTCGCGCGCGTACAGCAATACTTCGACCGCATCGACAGCTTCGAAGCCGATTTCACCCAGCGCTACGAACGTCGGCTGCTGCGGAAAGTCGTCGAGGAGAGCGGCAAGCTCAGTGTCAAGAAGCCCGGTCGGATGAGATGGGAGTACCAGGCGCCCGAAGAGAAGCTCTTCGTCACGGATGGCTCCCGTAGCTACTTCTACATTCCGCTCGAGCGGCAAGTGATGGTGAGCCACGAGCCTCGAGGCGCGATGGGGCTCGACGAAGGCTCCCCTTTCGCGATCCTCGCCGGGCGGGCACGCCTGACCGACGGTTTCACGTTTTTCACATCCAAAGAAGAGCCTGCTCGCGGCGGCACCATGCTCCATCTCATACCGACCTCCCACCACCAGGAGTTCGAGACAGTGGAGATGGAGGTCGATCCTGAGACCGGCGCCATGATGCGCGTCATCTTGATCGACGGCGGGCAGAACCGCACGGAGTTCACGTTCGACAACTTCCGGAGCAACACCAGCCTTCCTGAAACACTGTTTCAATTCACCATCCCGTCGGGCGTCGATGTCGTGCTCCATTCCGACCCGCCGGCCGAAACCCGCTAGGGACCAAAGGAAAGCCATGAAAACATGGAGTCGATCCCTCCTCGCCGCTCTGATTCTCGTGGGTTTGGCCGCTTGCGCCAAGAACTCTTTCCAGCACCAAGCGCAGCGCGCGGAGAAAGCGGGGCGTTTCGACCAAGCCGTCGCCCTCTATAGCCAAGCGGTCACGGACAATCCCGACAACCGGCACCTCTCGCAGGATCTTGAGCGAGCGAAGCTCCGTGCGTCTGAAGCCCACGCACTCGAAGCCGCACGTCGTCTCCAGCTACACGACCTGGACGGAGCCGTCGAGGAGTATCAGATCGCCCTGACCCTCAATCCCACCAGCGCGGAGCTCGCGAGGCACCTCCGAGAGGTCGACGAAACGATTGCTGAGCGCGGCGCGGAAGCAGAGCGGAACTCGCTGGACAACTTGAAGAAGCGGCTGCGCGCCGCCCCGTTCGGCAACTTGCAGATAGCGCCCGGAGCCCGCGCGCCCGCCGGCTTCATTTTTCACGACGCGAGTCTGCGCGACGTGCTCCTCTCATTGGGCACCCTCGCGGGGGTCAACGTCATTTTCGACAGTGACTTTCGTGACGAGACCATCTCCATCGATCTCGAGAATGCGAGCTTCGAAGAAGCGCTTCGATCGGTGTGTACGACCACTCAGAACTTCTTTCGCGTCGAGGGCGGCAATATCGTCACCATCATCCCCGACAACCAGGCCAAGCGGAGTGAGTACGAACAACAAGTGAGCCGCACGTTCTACCTCTCGGCGGCGGATCTCAAAGAGACGATCGACCTTCTTCGCATCACGCTGGGAGCCCGACGGATCGCCCCTCATACCGCGAACAACGCTCTGACCATCGTCGACACTCCCGAACGGGTCAAAGCGGCGGAGATCATCATCAGCTCCATCGACAAGAGCCGCAGCGAAGTCATCGTCGAGATCGAGGTCCTCGAGGTCGATCGAACTCGCATGGACGAGTACGGGATCCAGTTTCGCTCAGCCGCGGAAGAAGGCGGTATCAGGGCCGGTATTTTTCCGCAGGACACCACCGCGGACGCTCCCGTCTACAGCCGGAACAACTTGGCGGTCGTGGGTTTGCCGGGCGCGGTCTTGTCGCTGCTACGCGCGGATAGCGACACGCGAGTGCTTGCGAACCCTCAGCTCAGAGCGGTCGATGGTGAGACGGCGCAGGCCGAGTTCGGCGAGCGAGTCCCGGTGCCCATTACGACGTTTTCTCCGATTGCGGCGGGCGGCGTGAACCAGCAGCCGATCACGACGTTCCAATACGAGAACATCGGCGTGAACATTCTGGTGACGCCCCGCGTGCATCACGACAACGAAGTCAGCATCGCGCTCGAAGTTCAGCTGAGCACGATCTCCGGTACGGGCTTCGGCGGTCTGCCGAAGTTCGGCAATCGCTCGGTCAACACCGTCCTCAGGCTTGGCGACGGCGAGACGAGTCTCCTCGCTGGGCTCATCAACGATGTCGAGCGCACCAGCCTCTCCGGTACGCCCGGACTCGCCAGCATTCCGGTAATCGGCAAAGTGTTCTCCGCCAACAGGAAAGAGATCGAAGAGTCCGACATCGTCCTGACGCTCACGCCGCGCATTATCCGACACACGAATGTGTCCGCGGAAGATCTTCTCCCTCACGTCATCGACGGAATGGGGTCGGGCAGCGGCGGGATCCTATACGAGCCGCCGGAGCCGGCTCCGAGAAGAGATCCCGGTGAAGGCGAAAGAACGCCTCCTCGCTGAGCTTGCTTCGAGAGTGCCGAGCACCGCTAATGCGGTGAGCCTGGATCAGGACGTCGCGAGCTTGAAGATCACCGGGACGCGACACAACGTGACTTCGTCCCCGTCATTGATCGGCGTCAACACCCCGGTCGGGATGCGATTGCCGTTGATATAAGTCCCGTTCATGGTCCCTATCTCTTCGGCGATGTAGTGGGTGTTGTCCTTGTACAAGAGCCGCGCGTGTCGACGGCTGACGTTCCGGTTGTCATCTTCGTCGGTCAAATCGATCTCGGGACGGTGCCCGGTGACCGAGTCATACCGGCCGATGAGAACCTCGTCTTTGTGCACCGGGTAGATCTTCCCGCTCTCCTTCGCGACGAAATAGGCGCGGGTACGAGCCGACGCCGGGGGGATCGTCCCTTCCGGTGCTTTCGTGGGCTCGTCGACGTCCGGGAGCTGTTCCTCTTCGACGGCAGTGCTCTCTTGGGCTTGAATCTTTTCGAGCTGATCGGAGTACTCGCGCATGCGCATCGAGTATTTCCGCAACATGCGTACCGCGATCTCCGGATTGGAGCGGATCATCTCACCGAAAGTCGCGCTATTGATGGTAATGACTCCGGCGGCTTCGATGACTTCCGCGTCGGCAGTACGCGGTAATCGCTCGAGGACCGACATCTCACCGAAGAAGTCGCCCTTCTCGAGCACGTTCAGGGTCTTCCTCTGGTTGCCAATCGTCTTCCGGATCGCAATCTCTCCGGATTGGACGATATACATCTCGTCGCCGTCCTGACCTTGGCGAAAAACAAAATCGCCCTTATCGAACTTGGTCAGGAACTTGGCAAAAGGACTTTCCTTGCCTGACATCGTGGATTTGCTCTGATTTAGGACTAACCGTTACTCTTTCAGCAAGATAGCATGCCTCTAATGAGACTGTCAATATACACGACACGCTCCGATGTCACCGTTGACCACGTCGGATTCCCCATGGTAGCCTCAGCTCAACTCGACCCTAGTCAGTTTATTCTTGTCGCCAGTCTTAGGCATATCCGTGAATCATGAGCCCGCGCGATCCAACTGAGCAACTAGCCAAAATCAAGGCCGTCCTGGAAGTCACCAAGGCCTACCGGACCATCATCCACATCGACGTCTTGCTGTCGACGATCGTTTCGACAGCAGCCGAGACCGTCGGCGCGGAGGCAGGCTCCATTTTGCTCTATGACGACGACGGAAAATTGCGATTCCAGACCGCTTCCGGAATCGCTGCCGGCGCCGTCAAGCCCATGTCGGTAGCGCCCGGGCAGGGCATTGCCGGGTGGACGGCCCAGACCGGGAAAGCCGCGATCGTCAATGACGTCGAATCCGATCCGAGGTTCGAGCGTCGCTTCGATCGAGAGAGCGGTTTTCGGACGCGCTCCATCTTGTGCGTCCCGTTGATCTTCGACAGCAAGGTCATCGGAGTCATCGAGCTCTTGAACAAGAACGACGGTGGCGAGTTCGACGCCGAGGACGAATCTCTTCTCGGAGGTCTCGCCGACCAGGCCGCGATCTCAATCGAGCACGTTCGTCTCGCGGACGCACGCAACAACTACTTCACCCACGTCATCGAGATCTTGATCGGCGTGATGGACACCCACATATCGATCAAGACCGGGCATGCCCGTCGGGTGGCTCGCTACACCAAGCTCATGGCCCAGGGGTTGGGTCTCGGTGAAGCCGAGCAGAAAGACCTCTACTTCGCCGGTCTCCTCCACGACATCGGATTGTTGAAGCTCGACACCGAGGGAGAGCTCACCCGTGAGCGCATCGAGCTCCATCCCGTTTTGGGCTATGAGATGATCAAAGACATCATCGTCTGGAAAGAGATTGCTCCCATCATCCTTCACCATCACGAACGGTGGGACGGACGCGGCTATCCGGAGAGACTCGAAGGCGAAGCGATCCCTATCGGCGCGAGAATCGTGAGTGTCGCTGAAACGTTCGATGTGCTGACGAGCAAGAACTCTTACCGTACCCCGCGTCCTTACGACGTCGCCGTTCGCGAGATCGAAGCTCATGCCGGCACTCAGTTCGACCCCCACGTGGTCGAGGTCTTCAAGACGAGTATCTCTGAGAGTGAGCTCGTCGACTCTTCCGGCGCGTCGGGACAAACGGACGAGTGAGCACGCTCGGGCGGCGCCGCCGTAGAGGGTCGACGGGTCCTACCTAGTGAAGCTCTAGCGGCCCTGCGTCGTCAGTGCCCGACAGCGCATCTACCGACTCGTCGGCGTCCTCCGACTCACCAGGAATGCGCAACACGTTGCGCTTGCTGACTTCGCGAAGCAAGGTCTTGAGATACGTCTCGAACCGATGGGCCATCTGCACCATGCCGGGCAAATCGTCGCATTTCAGAAGCTCCACCGCGAACGACTCGAAGCTCGACCAGTCTCGGTACATGAGATATCGAAGTGAACGGTCATAGAACAACGAGATGAGCTTCCTCATCCGGGCCGCACGCTCCTTGGACTGCTCTTCGGCGAACTTGTGCACCGCCACCGTCAAGGTCAAGAGATCGCGTCGGAGCTTCTGCGATTGCTCGAAATGAGTTCGAAACCGCGGGAAGATATCCCTGCCCTCGATCTTCGGATCGAAGCTTTGGGCCAACTGGATCACACTTTGCTGGAAGCAGTCACGGAGAATACCGTGAGAGTTCTCGATCTTCACGTAGACCGCGTCCGCCTGCTTGAATGACGTGAGCTCCGACAGCTCGGTGCTGATGACTTTCCTGAGCTCGAGAGGCACGCAATAGACGAAGCTCGCGAACGACGCAGGGAACCCGCCTTTCTCCCCAACCTTGACTTGCTCGGTTCGGATGTATTCGACCAGCGCTCTCGATTCGGCGGCGACGAGTGAGAAAATGAGCACGCTGGTACGCATTTCGTCCAAGTGCCGACGACGCGGATCCGCATACTCCAAGTAGTGGAGCTGGCGGAAGAACTGGAGGAAGACGTTTCCCACGAGACGCTTTTGGTCACGATTGTCGAGCGAGCGCATGAGATTGGCGATAGGCTCGGCAGTGATGCGGTCATAAGCGAGCTTGAACTTTTTCTCCATCAAGAGCGACAAATAGTCGTTGCGCCGGATCTCCCGATAGATCACTCGGCCAATGCTTTGAAAAGTCGTATAGGGAACTCGCGACAGCTTCGACAGCTCCTTTAAGAGCAGCATCAGGTCTTCGAAGCTCTCTCGCAGGAGAGTGAGACCTGACTGTGGGCTGCTCTGGCGCAGGAGTCGGGCGACGTAAGGGTCTGCGATGTCGTCGGTCTTGAGAAAGTTCTCGACATACTTGTCGAAGCGTTCTTGGCTGACGCGGTCCTCACTCGACAACAGGGTGCACAGCTTGGTCACCCGCTCGATCGCGTGAGTGACGAGGCCAATCTCTTCGTAGAAACTTCGGATCGCCAGGGTTCGGTTGGAGTCTTCGGAGAGGGGTTGGTTGCTGGCGCGGAAGTAACGCTCGAAAGCGCGCAGCCACATCTCTAGCTCGAACAAGTACTCCTTGCGCCCCGTCTCCGTCAGTCGCCGCACCCAGTGCGACATCTGGCCTAACAGAAATTCAGTTCGCTGGGACAAGGGCGCGGTCTCGACTTTCAAAGCTTCCAGCCAATCTAGCGTAGCCGGATGGGGTGACGTTTTATCGTAGCATCTTTTTTTACTCGTCAATAATCGAACTATGTGTTCTGGTCTCTCGCCAATCATGTATAATTGATCCCCTCTTCACCAAAAATTTAGCCCTGGAGGATGATTCACCGCAGCGGCGGTGTCTGTCGAGCGCCCGACATGGACAAGCCCGTCATTCTTTGTCTCAACGAAGATCCCGCCCTCCTCGCGGCGTTGAATACCGGCCTATCTGGGGAGTTTCAGCTAGAGAGCGCGGCCCCGGCGGACGCGGCCGGAGCGGTGGAGCGGGTGTTTCAGAGCGGACGAGATGTCGCGCTGGTCCTGGTCAACGGAGCGCCGGCACCTTTCGCCCTTCCTGCCCTGACTCTACCCGAGTCCAAAGATCCCGCCACGCTCCGCCAGGCCGTCCGCGAGGAGCTCCTAGAGCGCAAGTATCAAGCCATGTACGAGCGCGCCGAGACGCTGGAATCGATGAACGACGTCGGCGTGACGCTCTCAGGAAGCTTCGACATCAAAGAGATCCTCGCGACCATGCACGACGCGGCAGGAAAGATCGCAAGCGCCGACGGCGTCGATGTGCTCTATTTCGGCTGCAGCACCATTCACTCTCGAGCTTTGTGGCACCCGGCCGAGCCGAGCCGTGAGAACATCGACGCAACGACCCGATTGGAGCTCCTCGAGCTCGCGACGCGATCCGGCGACTCCGCGCCCGCGCTCGGAGCTGACGGACGACAAGCATTCCCCATCAGTTATCAAGACGAGCAGCTGGGTGTATTGTTCGTTTCCAGCGGCGCCGAGCCCGGGATGGACACGACCAGGCTCCTATCCATCCTCACGCTTCAAGCCGCCACCGCTCTTCGCAACATTCATTTGACTCAGGAGCGGATTCAGTTCGAGCGTCTCTCGGCGATCGGTCGCATGATCGGCTCCGTGGTACACGACTTCAGGGGGCCCTTGACCGCGCTGAGAGGTTTCGCGGGAATGCTCACCAACCAGAAGCTCAACTCCGATGACCGCGCGTCCTACGGGCAATACATGGTCGAAGAGTGTGACCGTCTGAACGGGATGGTCGAAGAGCTATTAGAGTTCACCCGAGGCGGAAACTTCACCTTGAAGCCCGAACGGACCGAGCTCGGCTCCTATATCGACGCCGTGGCAGAGCGGATGCGGGTACAGTTCGGAAGTCGATTCGCGATCGAGCTGAAGCTCGACTACGGCGGGCCGGTGCACATCGATCCTCAACGGATGGAACGCGCGCTTTGGAACTTGGCGACCAACGCGGTGCAAGCCATGCCCAAGGGCGGCCGCCTCGTGATCCGATCCGTGCCCGCGGCGAAAGGCATGGTCTTGTCGATCGAAGACAACGGCCCGGGAATTCCGGTCGACGTCCGCCATCGTATTTTCGAGCCGTTCTTCTCCTTCGGCAAATCAGAAGGGATCGGCCTGGGGATGCTCATCGCTCGGAAGATCGTTGAAGCTCACGGAGGAACACTGGAGGTCGAAAGCTCGGCCGATGGCGGCACCGCGGTCCACCTCCGGCTGCCCGTTCAGGACAACGGTATTGCGCGTGAATGGGTCGAGGCCGAAGCCCTAGACCCGGCGCGCGAGCCGCAAATAAGCAAGGCCTAGAGACCGTAGCGCTCCCCTTAGGCGTGCGGAGGGAGACCTCGCCGGCCGCGTAGATGGAGGGAGCTCTAGCCGGCCGCGCAGATGGAGGGAGACCTAGCCGGCGTCTAGCGACGCTCGAGCGCTTCCAAGAGCTTTGCGTGAATGCCGCCGAAGCCGCCATTCGACATGACGAGAACGACGTCACCGTCGCGTGCCTCCTTCGCGATGAAAGAGACGATCTCGGGGGGCGTCGGTATGAATCGCGCGGGAACCCCCGCCCGCTCGAGCGTGGCCACGAGGTCCTCTTCGGACAGCTCTTGGTCGGCGGGTAGACGTGCGCTGGAGAAAACTTCCGCGACCACCGCGCGATCCGCATGCGACAAAGCGGTCGCGAGCTCGTTTTGAAAGATTCGACTCCGGGCGGTAAATGAGCGCGGCTCGAACACGGCCCAGATGTTTCGTTCGGAGAACCGCCTTCGAGCTCCGAGGATCGCCTGCTCGACCGCTGTCGGGTGGTGAGCGAAGTCGTCGATGACAGTGACCCCGTCCGCGACGCCTCTGAGCTCGAGGCGCCGCCTGACTCCTTTGAAGGTGGAGAGCCCCGAAGCGAGGTCCTCCGCGGTCAAGCCGTAGTGAGAGACCGCGGCGCAGGCCGCGAGCGCATTGTGCACATCACCCCGTCCCCAGTACGGTCCTTCGGCTTCGAAGAGCGTTTCCCCATGGTGACGCACCCGGAGTCGGGCGGCATCCGGATCCGATCCCAATCGCTCGGCCGTCCAATCGGCCCGTTCGTCCACCGCGAAGCTCTCCACTTCGCACGGAGCGTTCTTCACGATCTCCATCGCGAGGGGGCTTTGCTTGCCCACGATGAGGCTTCCGTTTCGAGGGATGAGATTCACGAACAAGCTAAACACCCGCCTGACATCGTCCACGTCTCGATAGATGTCGGCGTGGTCGAACTCGACGTTTCCGAGGATCGCGACTTGCGGCAGATAATGCATGAACTTCGGCCCCTTGTCGAAATAGGCCGAGTCGTACTCATCGCCCTCCACCACGAAGGCGTCGCCCGACCCAACCCGAAAGCTGGACGGGAAATTGTGCGGAAGCCCGCCGATGAGAAACCCCGGATCGTGGCCCGCGTGAGACAACAGCCATGCCGCCAGCGAGCTCGTCGTCGTCTTTCCATGCGTCCCCGCGACGACCAGAGGTCGCCTGGATCGAAGAAAGATCGCCTTGAGGGTTTCAGGCATCGACACGCACGGTAGCCGACGCTCGAGGATCGATTCGAGCTCGACGTTTCCGCGAGACATCGCATTTCCAACCACCACCAGGGCGCAATCTTCGGGAACATTCGTCTCACTGAACGGTGAGCGGACTTCGATACCGAGCGCGTCGAGGACCTGCGACATCGGGGGATAGACGTTCTGATCCGATCCGGTCACCCGGTAGCCGCGCTCCGTCAAAAGGCCGGCGAGTGACGCCATCGCAGTGCCGGCAATACCCAGCACATGAACGGCGCCGCCGTCGATGTCGGGAATCAAGCCACCGCACCCTCGAGCGATCGGTCGGGGATCAAGCCACCGCACCTTCGAGCAAATGAAGACCCGCGTGGTCTAGCCGAGCCCGCACACCTAGAGGCAGAGTCAGAGCATGCGTCGTCGTATGTCCCGATGGAAGACCGAAGCCGACCGGCACGCCCAGATAGGCGGTCCAATCTCTGAGCATCTCCTCGAGTCGATAGCCCTGGTCGGGATGCTGCTCGCAACCAGCCATCTCTCCGAACACGATGCCTCGCACCGCATCGAGCCGTCCGGAGAGGCGAAGCTGAGTCAACATCCGATCGATTTGATAGGGCTTCACCAAAGTGTCTTCGAGAAAGAGCACCGCGTCGTCGAAAGACGGAAGGTACGGCGTTCCGACGAGAGAAACGATCATGGAGAGACAACCCCCGAGTAGAACTCCCTCCCCGGCGCCCGAGTGAAGCATCTCGAACGCCGGCGCATCGATGACCCCACAACCCTCCCGGCCTCTTAGGACGGAGAGAAGTTGTGCCTGGTCATGGGTGCCTCGCGCCATATCCTGAGCCACCATGGGTCCGTGGAACGAGACGATGCCGCGGGTGCCGAGCCACGCGAGGAGCGCGGTCGGATCGCTACAGCCGAGGAGCGGTTTCGGGTCGTCTTCGACCCGGAGGTCCGTCAGCAGAGGCAGCAGATCCATGCTGCCGTAGCCCCCGCGAGCGCAAAAGATCGCCGAGACCTCGGGGTCGCTCCACAGCTCACGAAAATCATCCGCCCGTTGCTTCGCGGTACCCGCGCAATAGCGGCCGCGCTCGAACAAGTGGGGTCCGAGACGAACGGCGAGCCCGAGGCGCTCGAGGGCGGCGACGCCTTTGTCGACCAGGTCGCGCTTCACTGGACTCGCCGGGGCGACGACGCCGATGACGGCGTTGTCCGCGAGTGGTGCTGGCTTCAGCACTCCTACGACGAGAGCTTTCGTCGGACCACTTGATTGACGAGCTTGCCGTCGACCATCTTGCCCGCGCCTTGAAGACGATTCATGGTCTCCTTCATGACCCGCCCCATCTGTTTGGGTGAGCTCGCTCCGAGCTCTGCGGCGACTTCCTCGACCACACGCTCGATCTCGTCTTCCCCGAGCGCTGCCGGGAGGTAGGTCTTGAGAATCTCGGCCTCGGCAAGCTCTTTACTCGAGAGGTCTTCCCGCCCCCCTTTGTCGAACATCTCGACGGATTCCATCCGTTGTTTGAGCATCGTCTTCAGAACTTGGAGCTCCTGCTCCTGCGTGAGCGTAGCTCTCAACTCGATCGCTTTGTTCTGGAAGGCAGACTTGATGAGCCGGAGCACCCCCAGCCGCACGGTGTCCTTCGCCTTCATGGCTTGAACGAGCTCGATTTGGATCCGCTCCGACAGGCTCATAACCGCTACCCAATCTTGCTCGAACGCTCAGACTCGGGCTCAGACTCCGGAAGAATGAGCTGACTCTTGACGCGTGCGAACTGGAGCTCGTCTCCGTAGCACACGGTCGCCTGACTGACGACCTGTCCATTGAGTCGGGTCTTGTTCGCGCTCTCGAGGTCGATGACCGTGACGCTCTGGTTGGCCACCAAGAGCTTCGCGTGAAATTTACTCACCAGAGGGTCGTTGATACAGATATCGTTCGCCGGATCACGTCCGACCGTGACTTCGCGGCGCTTGATCGGGAAGCGTCGACTCTTTCCGTCTTCGTGAGATACGACCAAGAACGGGTGAGGGCGACGGGCTTTGCTCTTCATGGCGTTGTTTTTTGTCTTTTGATGAGGTCACGGCTCACGAGTGGATGAGCGGGAAGGAGGTTGCCCCACGTTGAGCTCGTTGAACCCACGGGCGATCGCGGCAAGCTCGGAATAAGGTCGTTCTTCCGGTATCACGTCGAGCAGTCCGTCTTGGAGTGCTTCCACATCCACCTGTAGCTCGTGCACCGGCGTCAACGTCCAGCGTCTCGCGAGAAAGACCGAGACGGCGATTCCCATCAGGAGAAGGATCGAGCCCAGCGCTAGGACGAGCGCGGTGCCGCCGGGTCTCGTCGCCAACGGCTGAAAATGTATAACGGCGAGTCCCAGTCGCCGACCGCCGCCCATGATCGGGGTTGCGAATACGGTACGTCCGTCTGCGAGCGCGCTCCGCCTGAAGGCGCGGATCTCTCCGGCATTGACGCCCAGGCCTTGAAGAGCATCCTGAGATGAAGCGTTACCGGGAGCCAGAGGCTCACCGGACGGATCGAGGATGAAAGCCGCCGTGACGCCCGGCTCGCTCGTCACCCGTTCGATGGTCAAGGACGAGGCGCGATCCTCTGAGAGCGGCGCAACGTTTTGCGCCGCGAGCAGATCGACCAAGACCCGACCC
>JAJCXL010000434.1 GCA_029263435.1 Acidobacteriota bacterium
GGAAAGTCGACACGATTCGTATCGACCCTTCAACGGTTCAGCGTCACGCCGAGCCTCTCTCTTTCAATTCTATTGGCTTGCTCGGCGTCCGTTCACACATGGGCGCAAACGTCGCCCGACCAGGACGATCCCCTCAAGTTCCGAACTGGGGTGCACTCCGTCCTCGTCGATGTCTTGGTGCTCGACCAGGACCGACAACCCGTTCCTGCCCTGAGCATCGAGGACTTCACCGTCTTGGAAGACGGCGTTCCACAAGCAGTCCAGACGTTCTCGCTAACGGATTGGATGTCCTACGCTAGTGCCCGCGACCGGCGAGCTGAAAGCGTGGACCCAGCATCACCCAATCATCGCTACCCTCGAAAGTTCATCTTCATCCACAACCGGCAGTCCTCGAGATTCGATCAGTTGGCACGAGCGAAAATCGCGCTCGAGTCGTTTGTCGTGGAATCCATGGCCGATGGTGACGAGGCCATGGTGATCGATAATGGCAACACGACGAAGATCACTCAGCAATTCCGTAGCTCAAAAGGGCTCACCCTCGAAAACATTCGGAGCCTCAGCCAAGCGCCTCCACTGCGCACGCACAGCAGTCGTGAGATTCTCCGGCGCCTCGAGGAGCTCGGCCAAGGGCTCGAGCCATTTCCCGGCCGCAAAGTCGTGGTGCTCATGTCCAACGAAGTCATGACGCACCACGCGAACGGAAGCATGGAATTCCGGGCGGGTGGCCGTCGTGAGTCTCGAAGTGGGTCTCCTCTCTGGCGGGCCATCGAGTCCTTGAACCAGGCGAATACTTCCGTTTACACCATCGACCTCCGCGGCCCGGAACGCAGCGACTTGCGTCCCGGTGGATTGTCGGGCCTCGCTTCCGGCACCGGCGGTCGCCACTTTCAAAACTCTTTCGCGTTCGAGAACATGCTTCGAGCGATCGAGCGAGAGAACTCACGAACATATTATCTCGGCTACACGCCCACCAACGTCGCGCTCGATGGCTCGTACCGAACTATCGAAGTGCGAGTCGACCGCCCCGGCGTGGAGGTCGTCGCCCGTCACGGGTACTTCGCCAGAACGAAGGACGACGTCGTCGAGGCGGATGCGAGGCGCGGGTTCGACAACTTGGACGGCTCGACGCCGACTCCGAGGATCGAACCACGGTTGGCGGACGCGGTCGAAGCGACGCACTACCTGTTGTGGCCCGGAAACGGCTACGCGCACGTCCCGATGAGTGTGACTCTCCCGGGTGAGCTCCTGTCGGATGAGCCGCGATTGTTGACTCTGTCCGTGCTTCAAGACGGCGTAGCCGTACAGCGCTACGCGTCCCCCGTCCACACGCGCCGGCACTACGCGAGACAAAACGTTGCGCTGAAACCAGGCTCGTACGTGTTTCGCTTTCGGCTCGACGACGATGGCAAGAGAATCTACAGTGGCACGTCAGAATTCGAAGTGCCAAAGGACTTCAACGAACGATTCGGGTTCTCTAGCATCGTTCCCGTCGTCTCGTCCGACGCCGCGACCGGCATCGGCTCCAAGGTTCCGATCCTTCCGAGTACGACCCTGAGCGTCGGCGACGATGCTTATTTGCTCTTCCAAGTGTTTCCCGGTACCAAATGGCGGCGGCCCAAACAGGTCCTGCTCACTTACACCGTACTCGACTCGAGCGGCGCGCCGGTGGCAACGGGGGGCATCGACCGTCCGGTTGCGCTCACACGAGAAAAAGGTGACGGCACCCCTGTGCTCCTTCGGATTCCGATGGCTCTCTTGCCCGCGGGTCGCTACGACGTCGAGCTGCTCGCCTCGGAGCCCGACCGCGGCCGCCGGGCGAGTGGCGGTATCGCGCTTGAGATTCGCTAGGTCCCTCGTCGCAGACGCTTGGACGCGTGACGCTCGGCATGGTCGGCGCCCTACTTACCGTGTCGGCACTCTTCGCCTGTTGGCTTCCAGCCGCCCGCGCGAGTCGCGTCGCTCCGATGGAAGCGCTACGCTCTGACTGACAATGAGGTATGAGCACCGCAGTCGTCTCCGCTTGTTGGCCCAGGGTCGATACATAGGCGCTCTTTGCTGTGGAGCGATCCTGCTTGGTGGGTGCACGCCGCGGTCGTTGGCGAAAATAGCAGGGCCGGAGACCAGCGCTGTCGTGGACTGGATCGAAGACAGCCGCAAGCCGTTCGAGGTCCGACCAGAAACGTTGCCGAAGAGCATGAACAGCGGAGACGAGCCGATTCTCGTTACCGTCGTCGACAGGGTGCTCAGAAATCAAGGGCTCACGATCCTCTGGCACTCTCAGGCGCCGGGGGTCGCGAAGTGGATTTTTCCCGAGCCCCAATGCACCAACAATCGCTGTGCTTTGTTGGAGCCTGTCGGCACGGGCACGGCGGAGCTCTCCATTGAGAGCTGCTATCCCGCAAACGAGGAATGCCTCGTGCGAAAGTTCAAGTTGATCGTCGAGGATGCCAGTTAGCCCCCGAATATCGGACGCAAATCCTGCGCGGCGTTATTCTCTTCGGTGGATCGTGCCACCCTTCATCACCAGCCGGACGTTTCTCAACGCGCTGATATCGCTCGTCGGGTCGCCGTCGACGGCCACGAGGTCGGCGTAGAGTCCCGCGCGAATGCGGCCGATGTCCTCCGCCATCGCGAACACGTCGGCGTTGACCGAAGTCGCCGCCTTCAACGCATCGACCGCGCTCAAGCCGTAGTCGACCATGAGCTCGATCTCGCGTGCGTTGTCTCCATGGCTGAAGACACCGACGTCGCTGCCATTGCAGAGCGTGACGCCGGCCGTCATGGCTCTTTTCAGCATCGCTTTCGCTTCGAGCACTCGCGGAGGATCGGGCTGCTCGCCTTTTTTCCATCCTCCGTATTGCGAGATGGCGTCTCCGGCTGCGAGGGTTGGGCAGAGCGCAACCCCTTTCTCAGCCATGAGCGCGAAGACTTCGGCGGTGCCGCCATAGCCGTGCTCGATGGTGGTGACGCCCGCGAGCGTCGCTCGGCGCATGCCTTCAGCGGTGCCCGCATGCGCTACGGTCAATCGCCCGCTGCTCGCCGCCGTGTCGACGATACTCGTGAGCTCTTCCACGGAGAACGTGGGCATGGACTGGCCCGCCGGTCCCCACCGGTAGTCCGCATAGACTTTGACCCAGTCGGCGCCTTTGCCAATTTGGTCGCGCACGACCCGCACGAGGTCGTGGCCGTCGGCAGGCTCTGCGCCTAGCGGCACGTCCCAGTCGGGGTCGAAGCCGGTCGGTCCGTAGCTTCCGGTGGCGACGATGGCGCGTCCGGCGACGAGCATGCGGGGGCCTGGAATGATGCCCTGGTCGATGGCTTGCTTGACGCCGACATCCGCGTAGCCCGCGCCT
>JAJCXL010000435.1 GCA_029263435.1 Acidobacteriota bacterium
GAGATCCTCGAGCGCTGTCCCGGCGCCGACGTCCGTCGGATTCGGATGGGCATCGACGCGCCGGCGGTCGTGAGTCGACAAGAAGCCCGGAAGACGCTCGGTCTCGACAGTGAAGTCGTCCTCGCATCGTTCGGGCTCATCACTCCGGAAAAGCGCATCCCGACGGCACTCGCCGCGCTTAGACAGCTCAGGAATGCAGGCGTCGACGCGACCTACGTTCTCGTCGGCTCGGAGGTCGAGCACTACGACGTGCGCGCGGATGCGCAAGCGCAAGGCGTCTTGGAAGCGGTCCGCTTCGCGGGTCGGGTCTCCGAAGAGGATTTCTCCCGCTACGCCTTCGCCGCCGACATCTGTTTGAACTTGAGATATCCGTCCGCCGGGGAGACCTCGGCGACGCTCTTGAGGCTTCTGTCTTGCGGCCGCGCGGTCCTCGTCACCGACCAGGTGCATGTCAGCGATTTCCCCGATGCGGTCGTCGCTCGTACGAGCTTGGACGGTGAACAAGACGGGCTGTACTGCGACGTGATGGACCTCATCCGCTCCCGCGCTCGGCGCCTGGCGCTCGAAGAGGCGAGCCGCGCCTTCGCGCTCGAGCAGCACAGTCCGACCGTAATGGCGGACGATTACGCGGCCGTTCTCGCGCCTGCCATATAATCTCGGGATGGCGGCACCGCATCAAGGCCTCGCGCGAAAGCTCAAGAACCGGGTAACCCGGACCCGGCGCGAGTGGCAGACCAAGAAGCTCAAAGAGCGCGGGGACGGCGTCGCGTCCACCCTGCCGCATTTCGTCGTCTACGAGCCGACCCTTCTCTGCAATCTTCATTGCAGCTTCTGCTACGTCGCGGACATCCTCAACCCGGAAGACTGGAAAGCCAAAGAGCTCACCCTAGAGGAGCTCGACACGATCTTCGTCGATGGCGGCGTGAAGTCGTTCAACATCACCGGCGGCGAGCCTTTCGTCCGCAAGAACTTGCTCGACATTTTCGAGCTGCTCAAGAGCAAAGGCATGCGCTGCGACTACATCACGACGAACGGAACCGTGATGGACGAGGACCGAGCGGAAGAGCTCGCCAAGCTCACCAAGGCCGGATTCTTGAGACACATCAGTGTCTCGATCGATGGACCGCCGGATTTTCACGATGAGGTCCGCGGACAAAAAGGCGCTTTCAAGAAATCGGCCGACAACATCGCCCTTCTGCGCCGCGTGTTCGCGACCCACGGCGTGGCCGCCCCCATCTCCATCAATACGACGCTGACCTCGGGGAATCTCGACTTACTCGACTCCGTGGTGGACGAAGCGAAGAAGCTCGGCGTCGACCTCATCGGCTTGAATCAACTGATGTTCGCGACGCCCAAGGAAGTCCGGGAGACTCTCGCGCTCATCGGCGAGACCGATCCGGACGTCATCAGCACCCACGTCACCGAAGATCCGGGGCTCGATCCCAAGGCCGTCCCCAAAGTGCTCAGGAAAGCCGTCGACTACGCGGCGAGCCAAGGCATCACCATCAACTGGAGGCCCGGCCAGAGCACCGACGATCTCGAGCACTACTACACGCCGGATCGCCCGTTGAAAGGCCAGTGCTTCTACCCGTTTTTCGGGGGTCGCGTCACCTATGACGGCAAAGTGCATTTCTGCCCCTTTATTCGCGTCGAAGTGGGGGATCTCCGGGAGCAGAGCTTGGAAGCGATCTGGAACAGCCCTCGCTACGTCGAGCTTCGTCAAAAACTCCTGGAAAACGGTATCTTTCCGGTCTGTCGACGGTGCTGCAAGGTAGAGCTCGACTACTCCGATCGGGACCAGTTCACCCAGATCGAGCCGGTTGAAGCGTCGATCTAGATTATTCCCGCCGGTAGAACGAGATAGAACCGCGTCAGTTTCTTGCGGCGGCTAGCCGCACGCCGGTATAATCCGGACAGACGGAATAGAAAGAAGGACGCGATGAAAACGAAGAATCTCAAGTTCGTCGGCGGCACGGTCGTTATTCTGGGAGCCGTACTCACTCTGGCCGTGACGGGTATGGAGGAGAGCAAAGCCTACTATCAGACGGTGCCGGAGCTTCGAGCCATGGGCGTCAAGGCCGAAGGGCGCCGCATTCGGGTGGCCGGAAATGTCGTTCCCGGCTCCATCGAGCGACATGACGAAGGCGTCGTCACGTTCGACATCGAGTTCGAAGGCGATACTTTGGGGGTCCGATACGTAGGTCGAGGACCGCTGCCCGATACGCTCGTCGACAGAGCGCAAGCGGTGGCGGAAGGAACGCTCGCGGCGAACGGCTCGTTCGAAGCGACGCTCGTTCAAGCAAAGTGCGCATCCAAGTACGAAGCCGCCTATCAAGAGGGCGCGTCCGTCACCGAGTGAACCGCGTCGTCGCCTGACGAATCTTTCGACGGCGGGCTCGCTCGTTGACCAAAGGGCTTGATGAATCATCTCGGAAACTTTTCTTTGATGGCCATCATCGTGATGGCCAGCTATGCCGTGATCGCTTCGCTCGCAGGCGTCCATCGCAAGAGCACGAAGCTGGTCAAGAGCGCGGAAAACGCGCTTCTCGCCTGCGCCGCGTTCTCGACCGCGGCTTGTTTTTCTCTCGTTACGCTTCTGCTCAGAAGCGACTTTCGCTTCGAGTACGTCGCGAGCTACTCGAACCGCGAGCTGCCGTTCTTCTACAAGGTAGCCTCGCTTTGGGCCGGCAATGACGGGTCGTTGTTGTTCTGGGCGTGGCTCATGTTGGTGTTCAGCGCCATCGCAGTGCTCACCAACCGGAACAAGAACCGCGAGCTCATGCCTTACGTGGTCGCCACCTTGGGCGCCACCGCGCTGTTTTTTACCTATCTCAACTATTGGGTATGCAACCCGTTCGTCGAGCTAGGGATCGTCTCGGCCGCGGGAACGGAATCCTGGGCACCCGCTGACGGCCGCGGACTCAACCCTCTCCTTCAACACCCCATCATGGCGATCCATCCTCCGATCCTCTACATCGGATATGTAGGGTTCGTCATTCCCTTCGCCTTTTGCATCGCGGCTCTCGCGTCCGGAAGACTCGGCACGGAGTGGATCACGTCGACTCGACGTTGGACCCTCGTCGCTTGGTTCTTCCTCGGCACCGGCATCATCCTCGGTGGCCGATGGGCTTATGTAGAGCTCGGATGGGGCGGCTACTGGGCTTGGGACCCGGTAGAAAACGCTGCGCTATTGCCTTGGCTGTCCGGTACCGCCTATCTCCACTCGGTGGTGATCCAGGAACGCAAAGGCATGCTGAAGATCTGGAACGTCGTGCTGGTGGTCATCACTTACCTGCTATGCGTGTTCGGGACGTTCCTGACGAGAAGCGGTATCGTCTCCTCGGTCCATGCTTTCGCCGAGTCGGACTTCGCGATGATCTTTCTCGGTTTCATCATCACCGGCGCGCTCCTGTGCACCGCTTTGATCATCTATCGACTCCCGCTCCTCCGATCGGATAACGAGCTCGACTCGATGGTCTCGCGCGAGTCGGGATTTCTGTTCAACAACCTCTTGTTTCTCGTCGCTTGTTTCGCCGTCTTGTGGGGAACCATGTACCCGGTTCTGTCAGAAGCC
>JAJCXL010000436.1 GCA_029263435.1 Acidobacteriota bacterium
CGTCCTCGGCGACGAGGGCTCGAAGGGACTCCGTCGACTGGGTGGCGATCTGACCGATGCTTCGACCCAAGAGCGTCGCTCTCCGCAAGAGAGCCAGGCGCTCGACGTCCTCGTTCGAATAGAGCCTTCGAGTCGTCTCGGTCCGGTGGGGGGTGACCGCGCTGTAGCGCTTCTCCCATGCCCGGATCACATGAGGGGTCAATCCGGTCCTTCGGGCAGCTACGCGAATAGGATGCCATTCCGTCACCTCTGGATTCTCCAAAAATGGCACATATTTGTCAACCTAAATATTTGACATCTACACGACATTGGTTAAACATGGTGAACGTCTGATGCCGATATTCCGCCGCTCCAGTCCAATGCCCGCGAGCGCCCAGGAGGCCTACGACTGGCACCGCCGGGACGGCGCCTTCGAACGTCTCGCGCCACCTTGGCAAGACGTGCGGGTCGTCGATCGCTCGGGAGATATCGAGACCCCGGGGTCGCGAGTCACGCTGTCCGTTCCAGCCGGCCCGATCCGAACGAAATGGGTTGCCGAGCACCGAGGAGCGGTGTCCGGCCGGGAGTTTCACGACGTCCAAGTTCAAGGGCCTTTCAAGACCTGGAACCACCACCACCGGTTCTCTCCGGAGAGCGAGACCACGAGTCGGTTGGAAGACGAGATCGAGTACGCGCTCCCGCTCGTGGGCGGACTCGCCAACGGATACGTCCGAAGCGAGCTCGAACGATTGTTCACCTATCGCCACGAGGTCACGTCACAAGATCTCGCGGCCCACGGAGAATACAAAGGGAGACCACCCATGAAGATCTTATTGACCGGTGCGAGCGGCCTCGTCGGCACGGAGCTGAGCTCTTTTCTGACGACGGGCGGACACGAGACCAACGCCCTCAGACACGGGCGCGACTGGGACCCGGAAACCGGCCGCCTGGATGAAGGAGCCGTCGAGAACGTCGACGCTATCGTTCATCTGGCGGGAGAGAACATCGCGGGCGGCCGATGGAGCGAAGCACGCAAGGCTCGTATTCGCTCGAGCCGGATCAAGGGCACCAAGCTCTTGTGCAAGACCATCGCACGCGCGTCGTCGAAACCGTCGGTACTCGTGAGTGCCTCCGCCATCGGCTATTACGGAGATCGAGGCGAGGAGATGCTCACCGAGATGTCGGCTCCAGGGGAAGGCTTCCTCGCCGAGGTCTGCCGCGATTGGGAAGACGCCACCTCGGCCGCGCACGACGCTGGAGTCCGGGTCGTCAACCTTCGGATCGGGATCGTATTGAGCCCGAAGGGAGGGGCGCTCTCGAAAATGCTCACGCCTTTTCGGATGGGCGTCGGCGGCGTGATCGGCGACGGTGACCAGTACATGAGCTGGGTCGCGCTCGACGACCTCGTCGGTCTCATTCATCACTCGCTCATGAACGACGACACCTTCGGGCCCATCAACGGGGTGGCGCCGAATCCGGTGACGAATCGAACGTTCACGAAGACACTGGGAAAGGTACTGAGCCGGCCGACGCTTTTGCCGCTTCCCGCCTTCGCCGCCAAGCTCGCCATGGGAGAGATGGCAGACGAGCTGCTTCTAGCGAGCGCTCGAGTGTCGACGCGCTCGAGCTACGACTTTCGCTATCCCGAGCTCGAGCCCGCGCTCCGGCACGTTCTCGGACGAAAGGCGTAGTGGCTGACGATCCACTCCGAGCCGCCCTCGTATCCCCAAAGCTCGGCGCAGGACATGAAGAACGTCCGCCATCGAGCGATCCACTTCGTCACCTCGCCGGCGCCATAAGTCGCGGCGAAGAGCTCACGGACGCGGGCGCGGTGGCTATCCATGTTGGAGAGCCACGCCTCAGCGGTTCGCTGATAGTGCACGCCGGAAAGCGACCACTCGTCCGCGAGCACGAGCTCATCCTGAAAACGCAGCAATAGGTCTTTGGACGGCATCGTGCCACCGGTGAAGAAGTGGCGACCCATCCAATCGTCCTCATCCACGGTCTCGTAGGCATAGGCGAAGCTTCGATGGGCGAAGATGTGAACGAAGAGGAGCCCGTCCGTCCGCAGCCAGCGCGCGATCTTGGCCATCAACTGAGCATAGTTCTTCATATGCTCGAACATCTCGATCGACACGACGCGGTCGAAAGTCTTTCCCGGTTCGAACACGTTGACGTCGGCCGTCACGACCGTCAGGTTCGTCAGCCCTTTCGCGAGAGCACGCTCTTCGATGAAAGCTCGCTGTGGTCGCGAATTCGACACCGCGACGATGCGACTGCTCGGAAACCTCTCGGCGAGCCACAGAGATAGAGACCCCCACCCGCAACCGAGCTCGAGGATGTCCTGACCGTCCACCAGGGCCGCACGGCGTTCGTAGAGCTCGAGCATCGCTTCGGCGGCACTGTCCAGATCGTTCGTACCCGGTGGCCAATAGCCCGAGCTGTACTTCAGACGACGGTCGAGGACGAGCCGAAAGAACTCGGGCGGTACCTCGTAGTGCTGCTCGTTCGCAGCCTCGGTCTCGATGGCCACCGGACTCGAGCGCAGCTCGTCGACGAAACGGCGAAGCTGTTCTTGTTGAAACTCCACTCCGCTACCCGCTTGCTCCACGAGACGATCGGCCAGCAATCGACGGATCCCCACTCTCACGAGCCAGTCCGGGACGAGCCCTTGCTCCAACAATCGAAACGCGGCGCTCCACTTCATCGAGACGTCTCCGACTTCGGAAACCAGGGCACGAATGCGCTCGTGCTCGCTTGATAGCGGCGGTAGTCCTCGCCGCGACTCTCGAGGGAGCTCTTTTCGGCGGGCGGAATGCCGGTGACTTTCAAGATCAACCAGAGCATCGCGACGGGGCTCAACAGACCGATGAAACCAAACGGAGCCGCCAGCGAAGCCATCCCGAAGCCCACCCAGATGAGCCATTCGAAAAAGTAGTTGGGATGACGCGAGTAGCGCCAGAGCCCTTCACGGCAGGTCTGTCCGCGTCGCTTAGGATTCGCGCGATGACGACCGAGTTGCGCGTCGGCGACGCTCTCCATGACGAGACCGAAGAGCGCGAGCCCGACTCCGAGAATCTCCAAGCCCGCGAGGCTCTCATCCGGGTTGAAGGCGATGAGAAGAAACGGCGTCGATAGCACGACGGCAAGAATGCCCTGCGCTTGATAGAGCCAGAAGAAGTTTCGATGGGCCTTTTCGCCCCAGTCACTCCGGAGTGCCCGGTAGCGACCGTCTTCGGGTCCGCCTCGATGACGTAGATAGATATGTGTTGCGAGGCGCAGTGACCAAGCTCCGGTAAGCACCGCGAGCCAGACACGCCGGGTGGCATCTCCTTGCCCGAGAAGGCCATAGAGCCCGGCCAATCCCCCCAGCGCAAGCGCCCAGCCCATGTCCACGAGGCTCGCATCGTCGCTCCGAAGCTCCGTCAGCCACAAGAGCGCGAAGCCAAGGAGAACCACACCGGCCCCGAGGACAGCGAGCTCCCAGCGATCAAATAATAACAAGGTGCCAGCATCTTACTCTATTCATATATTTTTGTCTAACTTTTTATATTGACATTGTCTATTTTTTGAGTTAAAAATTCACGCATGAGAGTGGCGGTCGTCGGAGGAGGGGTCTCGGGTCTGACGGCCGCCTTCGTCTTATCCAAAAAGCTCGACGTCACGTTGTTCGAGGCTGCCCCAAAGCTGGGCGGGCACACCCACACCGTCGCGGCCGACACCGCGCAGGGAAATGTGCCCATCGACATGGGCTTCATCGTCTTCAACGAAGAGAACTACCCCGGTCTCGT
>JAJCXL010000437.1 GCA_029263435.1 Acidobacteriota bacterium
GCGCCGTGGGTGAGGGAGCACAAATTCTGGCCTCCGGTCGCGAGGATCGATAACGCGTTCGGCGATCGCCACCTCGTTTGTGTCTGTCCCCCGATGGAAGACTACGCCTGAGGCGTAGTTTTGTGGCTTACGTAGCGCGTTAGTCGTCTGGAAGCTTACGTAGCGCGTTGGTCGTCTGGAAGCCTACGCCTGACGCTTTAGATCCTCCTGGCCTTCATCCCGACCCCCGACCGACACGCGGACGCCATATTGGCGTGGCACATTGATCCGATGAGATTGCTGAGCCTCGCGTTATTGGGCGTCGGATGTGTTCTCGCGGGGTGGACGTTTTTTTTCGAGCCGCGCGGACTGGACCTCCCGAGTCACACGCTGGAGCTTCCCGGGTGGCCGGCGGATCTCGATGGGCTCGAAGTCGCGCTCTTGAGCGACCTCCATGTCGGCTCGCCTTACTACGGTCTCGACAAGCTGGAGGAAGTCGTGCGGCGAGTGAACGCGGCGGAGCCGGACCTCATCCTCCTCGCCGGAGACTACGTCATTCAAGGCGTGCGGGGCGGCACCTTCGTCAGCCCGGAAGACATCGCTCCGATACTGGGGCACCTCGAAGCGCGTCTGGGTGTCTTCGCCGTGCTCGGCAATCACGACTGGTGGCTCGACGGCGAGCGCGTCCGACGAGCGTTCGAAGCCTCGGGGATCAGGGTTCTCGAAGACGAAGCCGTACGGCTCAGCGACTTCTGGGTGGTGGGTATCGGAGACTTATGGGAGGCCGCTCACGATATCGATAAAGCACTTGCGCCGGTCGAGGATGACGCGCCGGTGATTGTGTTCACGCACAACCCGGATCTGTTTCCCGACATCCCATCGCGAGTCACGCTGAGCTTGGCGGGTCATACCCATGGTGGCCAAGTACGCCTTCCCTTCGTGGGAACGCTCATCGTGCCGTCGAGCTTTGGGTCACGCTTCGCCAAAGGCCACGTTGTCGAGGACGGACGTCATCTGTTCGTCACCTCGGGTCTCGGGACCAGCATCGTCCCGGCGCGTTTTCGGGTGCCCCCCGAAGTCGCGCGGCTCACGCTGCGAGCCCTGCCGTAGAATAGTGGCTTCGCGAGGAGAAGCCATGAACCTGAACAAGCCCATCGTTGCCGCCGCGGCTCAGATCGCGCCGGTCTTCATGAACAAGAAAGCCTCCGTCGAGAAGTACGCGGAGTGCATTCATGACGCGGGTCGACAAGGGGTCGACCTCGTCGTGACGCCAGAGACCGGGATTCCGACTTACCCGTATTGGCGCAACAACTTTGGCTACACGACCCCCGAGAGCGCGGCGTTGTGGAAGGACACCGTCGTTTCTTTTTACGATCAATCCGTTAGGATCCCGAGCCCGGAGACCGACCTCCTCGCGAGCGCCTGCAAGAGTGCCGGAGTGGTGGCCGTCATCGGTATCAACGAGCAAGACGATCGGGACGGCTCCGCGACGTTGTACAACACCATGTTGTTCATCGATCGCGACGGCACGATCCTGGGCCGCCACCGCAAGCTCATGCCGACCCATCAGGAGCGCTTCTTCTGGGGACGCGGCGACGCTTCCGATCTCAGAGTGTTCGATACGCATTTCGGAAAGCTCGGCGGCCTCATCTGCTTCGAGAACCACATGACGCTGATGAAAGCCGCCATGGCAGTCAAAGGCGAGGAGATTCACGCGGCCTCGTGGCCCGGGTGGTGGAGCTACGGTGGTAAAGACAACGCGCTTAAGGACATGACCGGTGACGTCCGGCCGCTGTTTCTATCGGACCAAGACTCTGCCGTACGTGAGTACGCGTTCGAGACGCAATCGTTCGTCGTGAGCTCCTCCTTGTATCTTCCCGAAGACGCGGTCCCCGATGACTTTCCCTACAAGAAGACGGCGGCGTGGAAATGGGCGATGGGAGGAAGCTCCATCGCGAACCCGTTCGGCGCCTATGTGAAAGAGCCTATCTTCCACCGCGAAGAGCTCGTGGTGGCGGAGCTCGACCCGAAAGATCGCATCGTGGCCAAGAACGTGTTCGACTGCATGGGGCACTACAGCCGGTGGGATGTCGTGTCGCTCGAGATCCGCGACGAAGATTTCGGCCCTCAGGGACCACCGAAGGAGAGGCCCCGACGGATCAAGCTCGAAGACGTCGAGAAGGTCGCCGCAAGGCACAACCTGCCCGCTGAGAAAGTCGAGACGATTCTGCGCGAGCTGGACGAGCTCTCGGTTGCCGTCGAGGAATAACGCGTTCGGGTAGAAAGGATGAGCTAGCCGGCCGGCTCGGCCGTGCTCTTCTGCTTTTTCACACCCAAGAGCTCCCGTTGATACTCGTTGACGAGGCTGTTTTGCTGGAGCAGGTAGAAGCCTTCGATCAACATCGAGACGCCGCTATACGTGAGCGCGATATAGCCCAGACCGCCGTGAACCCAGCCCGGGATCACCATCGTGTGGGCGGCGCCTCCGAGGATGAAGGTGATCATCAATAGCCCCATGCCGCCAAAGGCCCACGGCAGCACTTTCGCTTTGATGACTTTGCTTTCGGCGAGCTTTTCCTTGCCGCGGCCGTGCTCCTTTACCGCGCGCTTCAAGTTCGCGCTCATGCCCACGAAGTAGAAATAGGTCATGGTGTGGGTGAATACGGCGAGCATGGACGCGATGAGAGCGCCCATGAAGTGCCGCATGAAAGCGCCACCACCTTCCGGGATGTAGATCCCGTAAAATACGGTGTAGCCGATAGCGGCGATCGAAATGAAGTGTAAAGTGAGGAGACCTATGGTCATGCGGCGGGCTCATTATATCTGGATTGCTCTCGTCTTGAAGCTGGGTGTGGTTTCCGGCGCCGCCGCGCTCGACAAGATGCGGATCGAGCTCATCGAGCCTCCCGTGTCCGAGACGGCGTCGAGCCTGACGCCTCATCTGGCGGGCTCGGCCGATGCGCTCTACTTGAGCTGGCTCGAAGTCGAAGATGAGGGGCACGCGCTCAAGGTCTCTGGTTGGGACGGCGACGCTTTCGGGCCCGCGCGCACCGTTCATGCGTCGGATCGGTTCTTCGCGAACTGGGCGGACTTCGCCTCGGTGCTTCCGCTTCCGTCCGGGCGTTTGGTCGTCCACTGGCTCGAAAAAGCGGCCGACGGCACGTATGAGTACGACGTCTGGGTGTCGACTTCCGACGACCAGGGTCGAACGTGGAGTGAGCCGATACGCCCTCACACGGACGGAACGCTTAGCGAGCACGGATTCGTCTCGATGGTCGCCCGAGGCGATAACGGCTTCGCCGCGGTGTGGCTCGACGGACGGGAGTTCGTGGACCCGGACACGCCGAGACAGATGACCTTGCGGTTCTCGGAGCACGATGGCGCCGGTTTCGCGCCGGAGACGCTCCTCGACGGAAGAGTTTGTGAATGTTGCCAGACCGCGATGGCGTCCACTGATGATGGTCTCGTGGTCTTGTACCGCGATCGTTCTCCGGAGGAAATCCGGGACATCGGCGTCGTGCGCCTCGTCGACAAAAAGTGGACGGCGCCCGAGCCGCTGCACGAAGACGGGTGGCATCTGACCGGCTGTCCCGTGAATGGCCCGCAGGTAGCCTCCAACGGCAACCGACTCGCGGCGGTGTGGTTTACCGGCGCGGGCGACGAGGCGCGGGTACAAGTCGTCTTCTCTGAAGATGGCGGCGCGAGCTTCGGGGCTCCCGTGAGAATCGACGATGGTCAGCCGGTCGGTCGCGTGGACGTGATTTGGGGGAGCCATGGTGATGCTCTCGTGTCGTGGACCGAGCAGCTCGACGGTAGGGAAGGCCACGTCGTCCTCAAGCGTGTCGCTCCCGACGGTGGTGTTGGTCCCGGGTTGTCGGTGGCGCGCACGGGCTCGTCGCGTGCGAGTGGTTTTCCGCGCATGGCAAGTGTGGCGTCGAAGGGGCAGACCTTCGTGGCGTGGACCGAGTCTTACGATCGCAAAGGACCGTCTCGAGTGCGGGTCGGCAGGTTGGTGGATGACGTCGAGCTCACGGACGAGCCGTCGATCCCGTTCACCGCGGACGCTCTCGATGGCTCTTCTTACGCGCTCTCGGATCTCTCGGGCCGGGTCGTCGTGCTCAATTTTTGGGGCATCTGGTGCACGAGCTGCCGTGACGAGATCCCAAAGCTGGTGGTGCTCGACGAGCGTTTTCGGGATCGCGGTCTGACGCTTCTCGGAGCGGACTATGGCGACGACTTGAAAGATTTGCCCGGCTTCGTTCGCGCTCAGAAGATGACGTATCCGATCCTGGTCGAGGACGCGCTCGCGGATGACTATCAGGTGACGGTGTTTCCCACCACCATCGTCATCGATCGTTCGGGCCGCCTCCGTTATCGCTCCGAAGGCTATACGGAAAAAAGCTTCGCCGCGTTGACGCGGGTCATCGAAAGGCTCCTCGAGGAGAGCTGAGCTCAGGTCGCATCTAATGGCCGGAAAAAAGAAACGAAAAGGCGGGGGTAAGCCTCACCAGGCCGGATCCGCCCGCAAGGCGGGGGGGCCGCAGCCGTCGGCGAGCGAGAGCCGGTCCATCAACAAGCTCGGTCTCATCGTGTCCGTGGTCGTGATGGCGATGTTGATTGGAGCGGTCCTCGTTCTCGGACCCGGCGAGCCACCCTCGTCCGGGGACGAAGAGCTCGAGGGAACGTTCTCGTCGGAAACACTCGAGGAATCGCTCGTCGCCGAGCTCGAGAAATGGCAGCAAGAGATTCCACGGAGGATCCCCGTCTCGACCCCGCGCGATTTCATTCGCGGATCGGAAGATGCTCCGGTGCAGATCATCGAGTTCAGCGACTTCCAATGTCCCTATTGCCGCACCGCGACGAAGTCGCTCGTGCGCGTGCTCGACCGCTATCCGAACGAGGTTCAGCTCGTTTACAAGAACCTTCCGCTGGATAACTCGTGCAACGAGGCGATGCGCAATCCGCTCCATGCGGACGCTTGCCGCGCGGCGGTGATGGCACGGTGCGCGGGCGCATCGTCACCCGCGAACTTCTGGCGGTTTCACGATCAAGTCTTTGCGTCGAACAGCTTGAGTCCGGGAGCGCTGACATCGATCGCGGACGCATTGGGCATTCGTGACCGCGCCTTCGCTGCATGCTTATCGAGCGGCGACGCGTTGCGCGAGGTCCAAGAGGACATCCAACACGCGCTCGAGCTCGGGCTGAACTCCACCCCGTCGATCTTCGTCAACGGTCGCAAGGCGCCGTCGTACGAGTTCGAAGTCTTGAGCAAGATCATCGACCACATCGTTTCGTCCGACTGAAAGGTACCCGATGAAAAAGATCCCCTGTCTGTTTCTCGTAGTCGCGGCTCTCGCCTCGACATTGACCGCCGGAGCTCAATCCGTCGATACCGTCTTTATCGATGAGCTGACCTGGACGGAAGTCCGCGATGCTTTGGCGGCGGGGAAGACCACCGCCATCGTCGCTACCGCTGGCACCGAGCAAAACGGCCCTCACATGGTGCTCGGTAAGCACAAGTTCATCATTCGCCACGCATCTGACAAGATTGCTCGCGAGCTGGGTAACGCTTTGGTCGCTCCGGTGATCACTCATGTTCCCGAGGGTGGACTCGATCCTCCGACGGGGCACATGCGCTATGCCGGGGCCATTACGCTTCCGAATGTCTACTTCATGAAAGTGGTCGAATACACCGCCCGTAGTCTCAAAGTCCACGGCTTCACCGACATCGTTTTCATCGGCGATAGCGGCGGGAATCAGCGAGGCATGGAAGAGGTCGCAGCGGCACTCAACGACGAATGGCGCGGCGGCGTGACCCAGGTGCACTTCGTCCCCGAGTACTACTCCGCGAACGGGTTTCGCGAGTGGCTCGAGTCACAAGGCGAGAAGAGCGAAGCCATCGGCCGCCATGCCGGCATCACCGATACGTCGCAGCTCATGGCCGTGGCTCCAGAGCACATCCGGATGGATGCTCGCGCGCCGTCCGGCGGCTTCGAAGGCAGCGGCGTCAGCGGCGATCCCTCCCGGGCGAGCGTTGCTTACGGCAAGAAGGGGATCGAGCTCAAAGTCGAGACCGCGGTTCGTGAGATCCGAAAGCGGATCGCGGCGCGAGCCGAAAAATAGCCTTCGACGATCTGTTCGCCGCGATCCGCAAGCGGTGTCCATCGGACGCGTGGACTCAAGGGGTCGGTCTATCTCGCCGCGGGGCGGTGTCGATCGAGTCGTCCGATGACGACGAAGTGTGTGCTCGCGTCGACGTGCCCGGTCGAGCGCTTTCGCCTTCGGTCACGCTCTATGTCGAGGCCAACGAGTGGGATTGCGACTGCGACAGCCCGCTCGACGCTTGCGAGCATGTCGCCGCTGCTGTCATTACGGCACGATCGGACAGCACGGCGGACACCGTCGGGCCCGTCAAACGCGAAGTCGTCGTCGCCGAGCTCGAGTACCGACTACAGCGGACGCGGGAGGGTTTCTATCTCGAGCGAGGGATCCAGCGAGGCGACACGTTCACGGTGATTGACGTGCCTCTCGACACGGTGGCGGCAGGCCTTTTCGACGGCCCGAAGCTTCGCGCCGGCGCCGACGATTTGGCCGTGGAGAAAGCGCTCGGCGGCCTCCGGCGAGGTCTCATCCCTGAAGGCAAGCTCGCTCGTGTCTTTCGCGCATTGTCGCGGGTCGCGGTCACACTGGATGGTGAGCCCGTCTCGGTCTCAGGAGACGCGCTTCGGCCCGTCGTCGTCGTCGACGACGTCTCCGAAGGCGTTCGGATGCGACTCGACGAAGCTTCGGACCTCACGAGCGTAGGAGCTGAAGACCTACCGGTCGTCCGCCCCCATGCCAAGACCGCTCTTTCCGGGCGGGAGCTCTACGACTTGAGCCGTGGAAGAATCTATCGCGAGGAAGAGCTCGGCGAGCTGGTCTCGACCGTTCTTCCGTCTCTCCGTGGAAGGGTAGCTGTCGACATCCGATCCCGGCGCCTTCCTTCGTCTCGCCGCGAGCCCGTGCGGCCGTCTTTGACGCTCGAGCGAGATGGGGACCACCTCTACGTGCTCGCGGGCATCGTCTATGGAGACCCGCCGGTGGCACGCGTCGCGGAGGGTCGCCTTGTGATCTCGGGCGACGCCGTTCCCGTGAGGCAGCTCGAGGCCGAGCGCGCGGTCGCCGAGAGACTCGAGAAGGAGCTTGGGCTGGCCGTGGGTGTCGGGCAGGAGCTTCCGACCGCTGAAGCGCTGGCCTTCGTGCGCCGGCTCGAGCACTTCGACGGACACGTGGTAGGAAACGGGAGGACCGCCTTTCAGGTGACGTCCGCCTTGACCCCGCACCTCACCGTCGGCTCGTCGGACTTCGAGCTCGATTTCTCGGGAGCGTCCGCGACTGCCGTACTGGGCGCGTGGCGAGCCGGAGCGTCGCACGTCGCGCTCGATGGCGGCGGCTTCGCCCCCCTGCCTCTCGATTGGCTCGATCGGGTAGGCGATCAAGTCTCGGATCTCCTGGCGGCGCGGGAAGCGTCGGACACCCTGCCGCGCGCCGCACTTCCGAGCTTGGCAACATTGTGCGACGAGCTCGAGCTCGCTCGCCCGGCCGAATGGACCTCCCTCGAGCGTTGGTTGACGGACCTCGAAGAGTTCGAGCCGCCGAGCCTTGCTCCGACTCTTTCCGGCGTCTTGCGGGACTATCAACGAGACGGCGTCCAGTGGTTGGCCTTCTGCAAGAAAGCCGGCTTCGGTGCGCTTCTCGCCGACGACATGGGGTTGGGAAAAACGCTCCAGGCGTTATGTGTTTTGGAGAAGCGAAGCCTGGTCATCGCGCCCACGAGCGTGTTGCAGAACTGGGTGGAGGAGGCGCGACGCTTTCGGCCCGAGCTTTCGGTGTGCCTCTACCACGGACCGCAACGAGCGCTCGAGGCGAGCGCGGATATGACCGTGACCACGCACGCGCTCTTGCGTCTCGACGAAGAGGCGCTCGCGTCGGTCGAATGGGACACCGTCGTCATCGATGAAGCTCAAGCGATTCGAAACCCTGACACGGCACTGGCGCGAGCCGCTTTCGGCCTACGTGCTCGTTTTAGACTCTGCCTCACCGGAACCCCGGTCGAGAACCGACTGCTCGATGTCTGGAGTCAGCTCCGGTTCTTGAATCCCGGGTTTCTCGGCAGTCGCACCGACTTCGAAGGGCGCTATGAAAAGCCGATTGCCCAAGGCGATCGCGAGGCGCTCGACCGACTCAATCTGAGACTACGCCCGTTCGTGAAGAGGCGTCTCAAGAAGGAAGTCGCGCCGGAGCTTCCGCCCCGAACCGAGATCACGCTGCGGGTCGAGCTGGAAGCATCGGAGCGGGCGGTCTATGACGCAGCGAGCGCCGCAGCGCGACGAGACGTCGTTGCCCAGCTCGGCGCGAAGGTCAGCGTCATGAAAGCGCTCGAGCTGTTGCTCCGACTCCGACAAGCCGCGTGTCATCCGGGCCTCGTGCCGGGCCAGCACGCGGAGTCCTCGTCGAAAGTCGACCTCTTGGTCGACCGGCTGAGAGTCGCTGCCTCCGAAGGGCACAAGTCCCTCGTCTTTTCGCAATGGACGTCGATGCTGGATCGCATCGAGCCTCACTTGCAGGCGGAGGGGTTGGGCTTCGTGCGCCTGGACGGCTCGACCCGAGATCGCGGCGCGGTCGTCACCCAGTTTCGCGAAGACAGTGAGGTGGTCGTCTTTCTGCTCTCTCTGAAAGCGGGTGGCACGGGGCTGAACTTGACGGCCGCGGACCATGTGTTCGTGTTCGAGCCGTGGTGGAACCCGGCGGTGGAAGAGCAAGCCTTCGATCGCGCACACCGCATCGGTCAGGAGAAACCCGTCTTCGTTCACCGTTTGATCGCTTCGAACACGGTGGAGGAGCGCATCCTCGAGCTTCAGAACCGCAAGCGAGACTTGGCACAAGGCGCTACGTTCGAGCTTTCCGAGACGTTGCCCCGAGACATTCTGCTCGAGCTGTTGGAGCCGATAGAATAGCGGCCACATGAGACTGCCGAGCCAGCGAGCCTTGTTCGACATCCCGGACGACGTCACGTACTTGAACTGCGCGTATATGTCGCCGTTGATGCACCAGGTCCGAGACGCGGGAGTCTCCGGGCTCGCCCGAAAGTGTCGGCCGTGGGAGATCTCCGCTCGAGATTTTTTTACGGGCTCGAACGCGCTCAGGGACGCCTTCGCGTCGCTCGTCGGGGCGAAGGCGATGGACATCGCGATCGTCCCCGCTGCCAGCTACGGGATCTCGGTGGCCGCGGCGAACCTCCCGGTTCAAAAAGGACAGGACATCCTCGTCGTCGCCGATCAGTTCCCGTCTAACGTTTATCCGTGGCGAGAACGGGCGAACGAGGTCGGCGCAAAGGTTCGGATCCTAGAGCGCGCTCCGGGCCGCGGCTGGACCGAGACGGTCCTCGACGCCATCGACCGGAAGACCGCCATCGTCGCCCTACCGCATTGTCGGTGGACCGATGGGGCGCTGTTCGATCTGGAGAGGATTGGCGAGGCCTGTCGGAGTGTGGGCATAGGCTTCGTCATCGACGCAACCCAATCCGCGGGCGCCGCCCCGTTGGATGTGGGTCGCATCCGTCCCGATTTTCTCACCGCGGCGACCTACAAGTGGCTGATGGGACCGTACTCGCTGGGACTCCTCTATGCGTCGGCGAAGTGGCAGAGCGAAGGTCGGCCGATCGAGCACAACTGGGTGCACCGCCGAAACGCGGAGAACTTCGCGCGCCTCGTGGACTATGACGATGCGTTCGCACCCGGCGCGGTTCGCTTCGACGTCGGTGAACGATCGAACTTCGCTCTCGTGCCCGCGGCGGAAACGGCGATCCGTCAGATCCTCGATTGGGGCGTCGACAACGTCGCGGACACCGCTTCAGCATTGACCAGCGCTGTCGCCGTCCGCGCGAAAGAGCTCGACCTCGAGTCTGTCCCGGAGGGCGAACGCGCACCCCACTATCTCGGGCTGCACTCCGTTCGCGGCTTTCCCGAAGATCTACCGACTCGGCTCGCGCAGCACAACGTGTTCGTCAGCGTGCGCGGGTCGTCGATTCGAGTCACCCCGCACGTTTATAACGACGAGCGGGACGTGGACCGCTTGCTAAGAGCTCTGGAGATCGAGCTTGGCGGGCAGAGGTGACGAGATGAAAGTGTATCTGGACTCCGTCAGGGAAGTGCTGGAGGCGGGGACGAGGAAAGTCAATCGCACGGGCGTCGACACCTTGTCCACCTTCAACATCAACTACGAGATCGATCTCGCGGAAGGGTTCCCGCTCCTGACGACGAAAAAGATCTCGTGGAAGAACATCGTCGTCGAGAACTTGTGGTTTCTCTCCGGAGCTCGAGACATCGGACTCTTGCGCAAGCACGGTTGTAAGTTCTGGGATCCGTGGGCCGACGAGGACGGCCTCGTCCCGAGCGCTTACGGCAATTTCTGGCGTCACTTCCCCGTGCATCGACGAGGCGAGCCGGGGTTCAATGACCAGATAGGCTGGGTCCTCGAGGAGCTTCGGCGCAATCCGATGTCTCGCCGCCTCGTCGTGACTGCCTGGGCTCCGGAGAACGCTCAGACGAGCGCGCTGCCTCCATGTCATTGCCTGTTCTTGTTCAACGTACAAAATCATGCGGATGGCGAGCCGCGCCTGAACTTGCATCTCACCCAGCGCAGCTGCGACATTGGCCTCGGGATTCCGTACAACATCGCGGGCTACAGCTTGATCCTCGAGCTCTTCTCTCACTTCTCCGGACTACGCCCCGGCATATTCGCACACACCCTGGTCGACGCTCATATCTACACGTCCAAGGAAGACGGCTCGATGGCGGAGTACGACCACGTCCCAGGATTGCGCGAGCAGCTCACTCGGACACCCCGGGCCCTTCCGAGGTTGACACTCGCGCCAGGTCTTCGCTCGCTCGACGACATCGAGGCGCTGCTCAACGAGGATACGGACACGCTGATGCAGCCCTTTGCACTCGAAGGCTACGATCCGCACCCGGCGATCTCGTTCAAGGTCGCGGTATGAGCCCTTGAGCTTCGGTATCATCGCGGCGGTGTCGCGCGAAGGGATCATCGGTCTCGATGGTGGCATCCCCTGGCACTATTCCTCCGACCTGAAGAGGTTCAAGCGCGTCACGATGGGCTCGACGCTCATCATGGGCCGTCTCACTTGGGAGTCTCTTCCGAGAAAGCCACTACCGGGCCGACGCAATATCGTCATCTCGAGCCAGGACATCGAGGGCGTGGAGTGCTTTCGATCGATCGAAGCCGCGCTCGCGGCCGTCTCTGGTGACGTGTGGTTCATCGGAGGCGCTCGTATCTTCGCTGAAGCGATGCGCTATGCCGACGTCATCGACCTCGCCTTCGTGCCCGATAGCATCCGCGCTTCGGGCGCGGTCTTTTTCCCCGATATCGACGCCTCGGTGTGGGAGGCCGGCGCTCGCGAAAGCGATCCGGAGGACCCACGTCTCGTGCGATGTATCTATCGTAAGAAGAAAGGAATCTCTGATGAGTGAGCCGAAACACAGCTACGTCACCGGCCCCGATTTCCCGCCCGCGTTGGGTCCCTATTCCGCGGCCGTCACCTTGGGCGATCTCGTCTTCGTCTCGGGCCAAGGCGCCGCGGACCCCGTGACAGGGGAGCTCGTCGCACCGGACGTAGAGTCCCAAACGGAGCAGGTGTTCAAGAACCTCGAAGCGATTCTGAAAGCCGCGGGCTCTGACTTGAAACACATCCTCCGCTGCGGTGTCTTTCTGGCGGACATGAGTGAGTTCAAGCGCATGAATGCCGTCTATGAGCGGATGATGGACGGACACAAGCCCGCTCGGACGACGGTACAGGCGGCCGCCTTGCCCATGGAAGGCCTCCGGGTCGAGATCGACGCCATCGCGTATCGAATCCCAAGCGTCTAGCGTCCCGTCCCAGAAGTTCGTTGCATAAAGGTCGAGGTCATTTTGTGTGCTGGCAAGGCGTGACGCCGATGCCATATCTGGATATGACGAGGCGTCACAACGCTGCCAGCGCGCAAAAGGGCCCGAGATTCATGTGACGAATTTCTGGGACGGGACGCTAGCGCCGCGTGCAATCGAATAGCCTCCGATTGGCATCGCTCGTGCAGTAGTATGAAGTTAGCGCTGAAAAAGCGTGAATAATGTCCCTCAATGAGGACATTAGGTAGGAGGAGAAGCCATGAAGTGGAAAATAATTCTGGTAATAAGTGCCTTGTTGACTGCGGGTCTCGTCTTGTCACAGCAGCCCTCACCGGGGATTGAGCTCTACAACCAGGGGAAGTTCGCGGAAGCCGCGAAAGTGCTCGAAACGCAGGTCGCGCAACAGCCTCAGAACGTTCAAGCGATGGCCTTTCTCGGTCTCGCGCGGGTACGCTCGGGCGACGCCAAAGGCGCTCTCGCTCCGCTGAATCAGGCCCTCGCCAAGAAACCCGATCACGCCGAAGCTCTTTACGGACGAGGGTTGGCGAACGCCAAGCTGAACAAGCTCGAGGACGCGGTCGCCGATTTGAAGAAGGCGACGACAGTGCAGCCGACCCATGCCTATGCGCACTATCACTTGGGGATGACGTACAACAAGCAAGGCAAGAAGGATCTCGCGATCCCTCACTTGCGACGATTCGTCGAGCTGGCCCCGGACGCGCCCGAAGCGAAGGCAGTCCGCTCGTTCCTGTCGCGTATCTAACCGGAGGCGCCTTCTGATAGCTGTCGGTGTATACTCGATATCCTTGGATCGTGGAAGATCCAATTGCGCCACAGTAGATTAGATAGAATCAGGAGGACGTCATCGCTTCGAAAGTGTTCGTGGGAAACCTCAGCTATACCGCGTCTCAGGCCGACGTAGAAACATTGTTTTCCCAGGTCGGTGCTGTCACCGAAGTGTTCATTCCGACCGATCGTGCGACCGGACAGCCGCGCGGCTTTGCCTTCGTGGAGTTCGGTGACGCCTCGACCGTCGAGCTGGCGATTTCTACCTTCGACGGAACCGAGTTTCAGGGGCGGCGGCTCCAGGTCAACGAAGCGACGGAACGAGCTCCTCGGAGCCGCGCTCCCTCCTTTGGACCGGACGACAAGCCACCGAAGTTCAAGGCCAACAAGCCCAAAGGAAGCCGCCGCGGAGTCCGCGGACGCAAACGCGGCTTCTAGCGAGTCGAGCCGTCTCGCAAGCCTTGCCGCGAGCTCAAAACGCGTGGCCTAGGCTGAAGATGAACTGCCACGGGTCTTCACCCTCGCGAAGCGAGATGACCCGGGCCCAGTCGAAACGCAGCAGCCCAAAGGGGAGCGCGAGCCGGATACCTGCTCCCCAATTTTGACGTAGGTCTGACAGACGCATATCCGAAGGTGTCTCGAAGGCGTTGCCCGCGTCAAAGAACCCCACCCCCTCCAGGCGCCACGCAATGGGAAAGCGAACTTCCTGATTGAAAACCAGCGTTGCCGCGCCGCCCAGGGTTCGTTGAAGAATCGGGTCGAAGGGACCGAGGCTGCCTTGAGCGAAGCCGCGTACCGAGTTCGGGCCGCCGGCTTGAAACCGGTCATCTTCGACGAGCCGTTGACCAAAGCTGTTCGCCACGCCTACCCGGTAGCCGCCCGCCCAAACAATGCCGCGGCCCAACGGGACGAAGGTATAGACCTGAGCGTACATCTTGACGAAAGTCAGCTCGGAGCCCAGGACCTTGGGCGCGCCTTGGAAGGAGAGGCTCCAAAACGTACCGCTCTTAGGATTGACGACACCGTTTCTGAAGTCTCCGATCAACGATCCGGTCAAGATGCCTCGGTCGACGGAGAACAATTGGCCCTCGGGGTCGAACTCGTCCGGGTCGAGCTCCGTCTCGGTGCGTTTGAAAGAGTAGCTCCACTGCAAGTCGAGCCCGGGCAGCAGCGGTCGGCCTTGCTGAGCCGTGAAAGTCCAGATTCGATCGGTGAACGGGAAGAAATCCTCATCGGCTGTCGGTGTCTCCCGATTGATGGCTCGTTCCACGAAGAAGTTCGTGTTGATCTTTAGCGGAAAGATGTACGGGGTGTTGTAGAGGAATCGGAAGATCCGCTGCTCGCTTCCCACGAGGGTACGAAATCCGGTTCTTTGGCCCGAGCCGAAAAGGTTCGGGGTTCGGACCTCGGCGACGACTTCGGCCAGCCCGTCGGTCGTGTAGCGAAACCCGTAATCGAGGGTTGCGACCGGCACCTCGGTGACATCGATGACGATATCTTGCGTCGCCTGGGAATCGTCTGCCGGCTCTTCGATGACGACATCGGCCGAGCGAAAGATTCCGAGCTCGTACAGACGCCGCTGAGTCTCGTTCACGCTCTCTGTCGTCAACGGTTCTCCGCTCGAAAGCGCCACCTCCCGACGGACCACCCGCTCGCGGGTACGACGATTGCCGGCCACGCGAACTTCTCCGATAATCGCTTCTTGTCCTTCGCGGACGACGAACTCAGCGCGATAGGCTCCACCTTCGCCGTCGCCCACGACCGACGCTTCCACCTCCACGTCGCGAAAGCCCCGCCGACGATAGAGGGACGCCACCGCCGCCCGGTCGCTGACGAAGTCGGTGATGCGAAAAGGAGCCCCCGGACTGAGTTTCAGCTGTGCTTGCACCACCGCCGGGTCGATTTGACTCACGCCTTCGAGATCGAT
>JAJCXL010000438.1 GCA_029263435.1 Acidobacteriota bacterium
CCAACAAAGTCATCTCAGCCTGCGCGAGCGGATGCGAGCCCGGCGCGGATGCGCCGAGCGAAGAGCGAGGCGGCAAGCGAGTGAGCGAAGAGCGAACGAGGAGTGAGCAGGTAGCAGGCGGCCAACAAAGTCATCTCAGCCTGCGCGAGCGGATGCGAGCCCGGCGCGGATGCGCCGTGCGGAAAGCCGAGCGAAGAGCGAGGCGGCAAGCGAGTGAGCGAAGAGCGAACGAGCACTGAGCAGTCAATACCCGACACTGAACAGTTAATGCCTGAAGTGCCTCTTCCCGGTAAAGACCATCGCGATCCCGCGCTCATTCGCTGCTTGGATCACTTCGTCATCCCGCACCGAGCCGCCCGGTTGGACGACGGCGACGATGCCTGCCTCCGCTAGAGCGTCAACGCCGTCTCGGAACGGAAAAAACGCGTCCGACGCCGCGACAGAGTCGGCGAGAGGCGCGTTCGCTTTCGAGACGGCGAGACGGCACGAGTCGACCCGACTCATCTGTCCGGCCCCGACGCCGACAAGCGCGCCGCCTTTTGCCACGACGATGGCGTTCGACTTCACATGTTTCGCCGCGATCCAGGCAAGTCGCAAATCCGCGAGCTCGGCTTCGGAGGGAGCCCTCTCGGTGACGACATCGAACGATTCGTCGGCGCCATCGGCATCCCACGCTTGTACCAGCACGCCGCCCAGCACTCGACAAAAGTTACGACCGGGCCACGCAGGCGGAAGCACGTGCTCGATGCGCATCAGCCGCAAGTTCTTCTTCGCGGTGAGAATCTCGAGAGCTCCATCCTCGAACCCCGGCGCCACCACGGCCTCCAGAAAAGTCGATGAAAGCTCGGTCGCGGTGTCGCGGTCCACCGTTCGGTTCAAAGCTACGATGCCGCCGAAAGCGGAGACCGGATCCGTGGCCCGCGCTTTCACGTAAGCCTCGACGAGCGACGCGCCGAGCGCGGCTCCTGCCGGGTTCGTATGCTTGATCACCACGGCGGCCGCATGATCCGGGCCGAGCTCTCGGACCAAACGCCAGGCCGCGTCGAGATCGAGAATGTTGTTATAGGAGAGCTCCTTTCCGTGAAGCTTCTCCGCTGCGGAGAGCGCAAAGGCATCCTCTCGATAGAAGGCGGCAGCTTGATGCGGGTTCTCGCCGTAGCGCAGGTCTTGTACTTTGTCGAAGCTCATGAGCAACTTGTCCGGCAGGCTTTCCGAAGCCTCCTTCTCGGCGAGCTCATCGCCCTTCGTCTCGAGTCGGGCGAGATAGGCAGCAATGGCGCCCTCGTAGCTCGCGCTCGCGGCAAAGGCTTTCGCCGCCAAACGCACTCGCGTCTCGAGGCGAACGCCGTTGGTCAGCTCCCGCAAAACCTGTTCGTAGTCGTCGGGATCGATCACCGCGAGCACATCGCGGAAGTTCTTCGCGGCCGCTCGCAGCATCGACGGGCCCCCGATGTCGATATTCTCGATGACCTCCGCAATGGGGCGACCCGCAGCCAGCGTCGCCTCGAACGGGTAGAAGTTCACCGCCACGACGTCGATGGGAAGGATCTCCTGCCGGGCGAGCTCTTCGACATCCGCACCCACGTCGCGACGGGCGAGAATCCCCGCGTGGATAACGGGATGCAGAGTCTTCACTCGGCCTCCGAGGATCTCTTTCGCCCCGGTCACATCCGCGACTCTTCGAACCGCGATGCCTTCGGCCTCGAGCGCTTTGGCGGTGCCACCGCTGGAAACCAGCTCGAAGCCTTTTTCCTGAAGCCCTCTGGCGAAAGGGGCAATGCCCGTCTTATTTGCCACGCTCAGCAGTGCACGTTTTCCCATGCGCGAGATTCTACTTCGGAGAGGTCGCGGCCCGTAACAAGAGGATGTCGCCATCGTCTCGAGGCGACGTGCGAGGGGCAGGGCTAAGGCTTTGTCTTGGGGTCGGCGAAGCGGTAACCGGTGAAGTCTCCGTTCGCCTTGGACCACGCGGATAGCCACAGATAGGCGGCCGCGGTGACTGCGCGCGAGTAGCCGAGCGACGTCTCGGCGTAAGGCACCGAGCGATAGTCGAAGGCGGTCGCGGGAACGACCTGGCCCCCGCTCCAAAACGCGCTCTCGAGCGCGGGCACGGAGGAGCTCGCATCGGACGCCGCCCGCTCGAGCAGCCCGCGGACCGTCGCGCCGGAAAGCGTCGAAGGCAGCCCTTTGTCGTAGACCAGCGGCAGGGTCGAGAGGTTGAGCTCGACGAAGCGGTAGTATTCGCGCACGACCCGGCGAAGCTCCGGACGTCCCGAGCCCATCATCGCGGGGTCGGACAAATCCGCAGCGATTCGGAGCAAGTGCCCCAGCTCGCGAGCGACCTCGTCGAAGGATCGATGGTCGGACACCATGTCCGCCACCCCCATCACTCGCAGCTCCACATCACGCACGAGCTCCGTCGACACCGTGCCGTTCTGACCAGCAGCCGCGATCGACGAGGCGGTATCACTCGGCAAGCTCGAGACGCCTTCGAAGATCTCGTCGGCTCGATGGATGAGCACGCGCGTGAGACGAGGCGGTAGAAGACGCAACGTGTCGTAGACCATGTTGCGGTAAGCCTCGCGCGGCCATGCGTGGCTCGGAGCAGAGCAGAGGAGAATCCCCATCGCCGCGGCGACGAGGACGACGCGCGACGGGTTCACGGGCACGAGCGCCTAGGACTTCTTTCGCCGCGCAACGACGGAGACTTTTCCACCCTTGACGGTGACGCCGAAATTGACGTTGGCGAGACCACGATTCGCGCGAAGCTGATCCGCTTGTTTCGAAAGGGCGTTCTTGAAGCTCTCGTAGTTGATTTTTCCCGTCGCCTCGCCTGCCCGTTGTTTCGCCGCGACGTAGGTATCGAACACTTGGCGATAGGGCTCGTCGTGATTCGCGGCCTCTCCGGGTGTGGGTTTGGGTTGAACCCGCTTCGAGCGCTCCGCCCTGCCGGTGGGAAGCCTGCCTTCTTCCTTGAGGCGCGTCCGCCGGTTCCACATTTCCATATAAGTGCTGAACTTCGCTTGATGCATCGAGAAGATCGTTTGCTCGGAAATATTGCGGGGCGGGTTCCGATTGTACTCGCGCACGATATTCTCGCAGATTTTGCGGGTCTGAATCGGCGGCGTCGGAAGCGCCCCTGAGAACCACTGTTCGTACTCGCGCTCGAGGAGCTTGAAATGATGCTGAAGTTTCGCGATGTCTTCGTGAAAACCCATACTACATCTCCAAAGGGTCCTTCTTGAAAAACCAAAACAGCGGCAGCCACAGCTCGCGGCCGTACGGAACGCGCTTGCCTTTTACCAGCACTTCGCAGGTCGGAAACTCGCTGATGAGATAGAACAGCTCATGAAGTTTGTTGACCTCGTCGATCCCGAAGACGGCGAAATGCCTCAATTGGCGCCCGCTGCCCTCCGTACGATAGCCCGGCGAACGCTTTGCCGCCTCGACCGCTCGCTCGTAGCTCGAAGCTTCGGTAGAGCCGTCCGCGTCGCTCGTCGGTGGTCCGAAAACCAACGTGACCCGAAAGGTCTTGTCGGCGCGGTCCGGATAGAGGATCGCGACCATCTCGGCGTCGAGGTGGGAAATATCTTCCTCTTCGCGCTCTAGGATCGCGGGGAGCCGCTCGATGAAGTTTTTGGGGCGCTCGTCGGGCATGTTCTACGATTATGTTAAGATGCTAGCCTTCCGCGTTCAACGTTGTCAATGACCGACAGCTCTGCTTCTTCGCACCCGCTCCCGCAAGAATTGTTGCGGCGCCTCCCCAGCGTCGAGCGGGTTTTGTCGAGAGACGGCATCTCCCCTCTGATCGACGAATTCGGCCGCGCCCTCGTGACCGAAGCGATCCGGGACGAGTTGACGAATCTCCGGGCTCGAGTCGATCGCGGAATCGACGGGCCTCGGTTGGAGACCGCGCTTCGAGACATCGGGGAATCGGTCGCGTCGAGGATCTTGACGGCCATTACTCCGAGCCTCGGTCCGGTCGTTAACGCCACCGGCATCATCGTTCACACCAATCTCGGTCGCGCGCCGCTCTCCGACAAAGCCATCGAGGCCATCGTTCGCGTTGCGAGCGGCTACAGCAATCTCGAGCTCGATCTCGATACCGGCAAACGTGGCAGCCGCCACCGCCACGCGAGCCAGCTCTTGAGCCGGCTGTTCCCCGGCAAGGACGCGCTCATCGTCAACAACGCGGCGGCGGCAGTGATGCTGAGCCTCAATACGTTCGCGGCGGGTCGAGAGGTCGTCATCTCTCGCGGCGAGCTCGTCGAGATAGGCGGTTCCTTTCGCGTCCCGGACATTCTGGAGAGGAGCGGCGCGAAGCTCCGAGAGGTCGGCACGACCAACAAGACCCGCATCGCGGACTACCGAGAGGCAATAGGAGAGCGCACCGGCGCCCTCTTGCGAGTCCATCCCTCGAACTTTCGCATCGTCGGATTCACGGAGTCGGCGTCGACGCGAGAGCTCGTCGAGCTCGGAGCGGAGACCTCGATTCCGGTCATCGAAGATTTCGGCAGCGGAAACTTGTTGCCGCTGGCGCGCTTCGGACTCGCCGCCGAGCCCACCGTTCAAGACAGCCTTGCGAGCGGCGTTCAGCTGTCGATCTTCTCGGGCGACAAGCTGCTGGGAGGCCCGCAGGCGGGTATTCTGATTGGCGACGCTGATGCCATCGGCGCGTGTAGAAAAAATCCCATGGCGCGCGCTCTCAGAGTCGACAAGCTCACTTACGCGGCGCTCGAGGCCACCCTCCAGTCTTTTCTCACCGACAAAGCCGAACGAGACATTCCAGTGCTTCGAATGCTGGCAGCGCCCGCGTCCGAGGTACGAGCGAGAAGCGAGGCGTTCGCCGAGACCCTCGACAAGAGCACGCTTCAGTTTTCGGTCGAAGAGAGCACCTCGCGGATCGGAGGCGGAGCCGCTGCGGACGCGACGATCCCAACGGCCGTCCTCGCGATCACGAAAAACGGCGTTTCTGCCGAGTCTCTGCAAAGCGCTCTGCGAGCGTCGGACCCGCCGGTGATCGCTCGGATATCCGAGGATCGGGTGCTCTTGGACCTACGTACCGTCCCGGTCGAAAGCGAGCCCGCGTTGCGTCGGGCTCTCGAGAATCTCGAAGCCCGGAGCAAGAGTTAGAGTAGCCGCCTCTAGAATACCGTCGCCGCCCACGCCGCGAGCGCGAACATCCGCTCCGGGGCCAGCCCTCCCAGCACCACGAGCGCCATCGCTAACATCGACCAGACCCACGATCGAGTGGCCTCTTCCGACGGCGGCGACGCTTCGAGGACGAGCGCTTCGAGCCATCGCGCGCACCCGAACGCAACCAGCGCGCTCGACAAGAGCGAGACCGCGAGCGGCAGCGCCGTCAGGGGCGCGAGGAGCGGAAACTTGGAAACGAAGCCGGGCAAGGGCGGGATCGATGCGAGAGACATGAGCGCGAGTCCGGTAGCCCATCGGGATCTCCGGACGACCAGCAGCTGTATCGCGATCATGCTCGTGGCCAAATGCACCAGGACGTAAGGCACCGCGAGTGGGCCCGACAGCGACGCAAAGGCCGCGAGACCGACGGTGAAGACCACCGTTGCTCTCGCGAAATCTTGTGGCTCGCGACCGAAAGCAGCGACGGTGCCGCCGGCGATCATGATGAGCATCGACGCTGTCCGGAGGCTCGGCTCGAGCGCTAGAGTGGCGTCAGGCGCCCAGCCGACGACCCGCACCCACACGCCGGCTAACGCCACCCCGAGCCCCGCGAATACGTCCAGGGCTTGGCGCCACGACGCGAGCCACCTGGCCCCCAGGGACACGAGCACCAGGACGAGTCCTAGCCGCGCGGGCCAAGCGTCCGCGGAGCGCGCTAAATCCGTGCCGCCGCCCCAGATCGATATCGCGACGAGCCCGGCCAACCCAACGAGGGAGATCGCCACCGTTCGCGGTCGAACCGGGCGTTTCGAGAAACCAGAAAGCTCGA
>JAJCXL010000439.1 GCA_029263435.1 Acidobacteriota bacterium
GCGACCGTCACGATCGAGATCGAGAAGGATGGACGCATGCTCGAAGCTCGTGGAGTCCGCATCGATGAGCTCTTTGGTCCACACTCGATCGCTCGGTCGCAAGAGCCATAATCCGGCTTTATGGGTTGCGGCGACCATTTCTTTGCGGCCATCGCCATCGACATCGCCCACGGTGAGGAAGCGACATAGCTTGTCCTGAAGGGTCACGACGACATTCGTCTCGCTCGGATTCGAGTCCGCGTCGTAGCGGCGGATCTCGACTTGCCCTCCGGAGATCGCTTCGACCGAGACATAGAGCTCGTCGCGCCCGTCGCCATCGAGATCGTCGACAAGGATCTCTTTCGCGTGTCGGTCGCCGAGGTCGACGAAGTCCACTCGGCCCTCGGAAACCGCCGGGATATAGCGCGCGACCTTTCCGGGCTGCGGGGTGCCATCTACCTTATTAGGAGCGGTGGGCGTCGAGTAGATCTCGAGCCGCCCGTCTCCATCCAAGTCCCCAAGCTCGATCTCGTGGACGACAGTGTCAGGCTCCGCATCGAGCTCGACGACCGTGAATCCTCCTGTACCGTCCGGGTGCAATACCGAGACGACGCCTTGGTCGTGGGTCGCGACCGCAATGGCCTGGGTGCCGTCGCCGTAGATGTCACCCACCTCGGCATCTCGCATCCGGCTGAACTTCCCGCCGAAGTCTCGCTCCCAGAGGATGTCGCGACTGCCGTCCGGTCCCCACTTCTTGACCACGGCGCGGGTGCCACCAAAGGACAGGATGCCGTCGCCGTAAGGCATGCCTTTGTGGAACACGTTGCTATCGCCGTCCTCGATGAAGCGGTAGCGCCACTCGCCCCCTTCTCTCGTGAGGATCCCCATCCGTGCAGGAAGCGGCTTCGGTGAGCCGTCCTCGTTCTTGTCGAGAACGGCCATCGCGAGCAGAAGACCCTGATCCAGATCGTCGGGGAGAGACTTGTCTCCACAGCCAAACAGAGTGAGCACACTGAGGGCGACAGCGGCGAGAGCGCGGCGAGGAAGGTGCATGTGCGACCGTAGCACGGAACATGAACACTTCACCATTTTCACGACGCCAGATTCAGGCCGTTCCATCGACGCTGGCGCAGCGCGCGACGAAGTGCTCGAAAATCGCCGGCATGTCCATGCGCTCGGGGTGAAACTGCACCCCCAGGACCCGACCATCCGGAGTCTCGATCGCTTCGACCACCCCATCCGGAGCGACCGCGGACACTCGATAGGACGGGCCGACGGTCGCGACGGCTTGAATGTGCCGAGTGTTCACGATGGCCGTGCGCTTGCCGAGAATGCGAGACAGATGGCTGCCCGCTTCGATGTCGATGGGGTGAGACTCCCCGCCTCTTTTCGGACTATGCGGGAGGGCCCCTGCCACGTCGCGCTCGACATCCGCGTGAATCGTTCCACCGTCGAGGGCGTTGAGTAGCTGCATCCCGTAACAGATTCCCAGCACGGGTCGGGACGATGCCAAGAACGCCTTTACGACCTTCACGTCGAATCGCGCGCGGATGGGATCGGTCACACCGATATCCGAGGGAAGCTCACCGTCGAGACCTATCGTTACCGCCGGGCCGCCCGGGATGACGAGACCCTGAAGAGGCGCCACCATCGCTCGAAGCGCGTCGTCGCTCTCGACGGCGGGAAGAAGCACCGGGGTCGCGGAGGCATTGTCGATCGCTTGCACATAGGCGTGCCGAAGCTGGTGGACGCCTTTGTCGAACGAGAGCGTGATTCCGATGAGCGGACGCATTGCATCGACCTAGTGGACCACTTCGAAGACCGCGAACACGTTCGCGCTCTGGGCCGAGGAGTTCGTGCGGCCTTTGGCAGCGCGCTCGTTGCTCGTGTAATCCGCTTTTTCATCCTTGCAGCCGTACTCCGTGCTGCCGCCGAGCCGAACGTAGTAGCGACCGGGGCGGGCGGGCGCTTTGAACACGTTCTTCACTTCCGCTCTCGATCCGCCCTGGATCGAGTCCGAGAAACAGGTGGTCTGAAGCGCACCGCCGGGTTGATCGATCCCGAAATAGAGCTGCACGACGCACCCTGGGCAATACATGTCCTTGTCCGTCTCGACCGACCAGAGAAACGAGATCCTCACTTGCTCTGCCGGCGCCACCCGAATGGCGTTCCCACGACCGTTCAACGAAACCTTCGACAACGTCACGCTCCTTCCGAGGTAGGTCAGCGTGACCGGATCTTCGATCCGTATCTCGGAGCTCAGATCGAGGATCTCTTCTCCTCCTACTCGAGCGTAGCTGGCAATCGCTTCGAACTCCTCGTTGTCGCGAGCACTTCTCAGATTCGCGATGAGATCCTGGGTCGCTTCCTGCGTGGACGCGACGCTGTCATAGCTATCTTGCGCGGCTTGCTCCGCGCGGTCTCTCGCGGCTTCGGCTACTTGGATCTGCTCCTGCGCCTTCAGGGTCTGCTCTTCCGCCCGTTGCCTCTGCCTCTCGGCGACTCTGGTTTGCCGCACCGCGAGCAAGCTCGCGGCTATCGACAGCAAGAGCATGAAAGACATGACCGTCGCGAGCCACCGGCTCCGACGCGCTTTCTCCGAGGCTTCTTTCTCACGGCGTTTCGCGAGGTCCGCGTCCTCGCGGAGCTTCACCTGACGCGCTTTGTCGGCGCTGTCGGCGTCGCGCGCCTCGACGCTTTTTTGAAGGAAGCCCGAAACGCTCGCGAAACGCGCTTCGGCATCGACGCCGGTGTAGAGCCTCGCCCAGGAGACGTTCGGGCGAGCCGTTTCGAACCACTCGAGCGCCCGACTCAGCTCCGGATCTTTCACCGGACCCGCTTGCCCTTCGTCGAACAAGGAAGCGGATTCGACCAGACGGCGAAACACCGTAGCGGAGTCGGATTCCTCGAGGACGAGTTTCTTCAAACGCTCGGACACCCGCATCAGGCTCTCGTGCGAGATATCAATCACGGTATCCGCGTCGAGATCTCGTTCGACCGGCGGCATCAGGAAGGAACAGCCCGCGATGCGGAACACATCGACGATGCGGATCACGGTCTCGAGAGGCGCGTCGACGACGGCAGCGATGACGCCGAGCTTGCTAGGTCGTCGTATGCCGCGATTCTCGGTGCCGCGTTCCGTCAAGATGCGAAACAGTTTGTCCGCTATCCATCGGTGCTCATCACTATCGAGCGCCAGATAACGCTCTTCCACGTGAAGCGACAAGCCGACCTCCATCCCACCGGAGGCCTCGTAGTTCGCGAGATCGATCGGCTCATCAGGGTTGCCATTCTTCGACCAGTGCTCCCAGGTTCGCATGAGCGCGTGCTGCAAGATCGGAAGCTGGTCGCGGGTGGACTCGACCTCATTGAGCAGTCGATTCACGAGACGCGGCGAAACAGAGCCGCCGGCAACGGCAGCGGGTCCTTCGATGGCGAGACGATGCTGGTCGCGGTTCAGCCGAGGGATGAGAAACTGTCCGTCGTTGATCGCTTCCGGAAGGTCGGGAAACTGGGAGCATTCGCCCAAGAAATCGGACCGCATCGTCAGCACGACGTAAATGGGAAGCTCGCTCTGGCGACTCGCTTCGAGCAACAGCTTCACGAAAGCGGCGGCGTCTTCGGCCGGAGCCGCTTCGCCCGAGACCTTGCGAAACCGAAACAGCTCCTCGAACTGATCGACGACGATGAGCAAATTCTGCTCAGACGCCAATCCTTTCTCCCGGACCGCCTGAACCACGCCGAGCTGGCTTCGTCGCAGCGTCACCTCGAGCATGGCGGGCAGGCGCCAGGAGCTCTCATCGGCGCTCGCCTCGGGCTCCGCGGCGGAGCCCAACCCCTCGGCGAGATTCTTGATCGGTGCATCACCCGGACGGAGCACGCAGACGTTCCAGCCCGAGCCGGCCTCCGCCATGAAACCGCCATAGAGAGCGGGAAGGAGACCTGCCCGCACGAGGGACGATTTGCCGCTTCCCGAACGGCCGACCACCGCGAGGAAACGCGAGGCGCCGAGACGAATGAGCAACTCCTCCACCTGCTCGTCGCGACCGAAGAACAGGTGGCTTTGATGAGGCTCGAACGGGGGGAGGCCGGGAAAAGGGTTCGAGACCGGGCGTTTCTTCGTCACGAAGACTTCCCTTCCGCGTGGTCTCGAACCGCTGCGACGAACTCCGACAAAGTCTCGGGCGCGAACGATTGAAACCGTTTGACCACCATCGCTTGATGGCTGCGGTAACGCGTCTTCTCCGGAGCCTCGGGCTCGGTGACGTAGCAGCACTGCACGGCGATGGGTTGACGTCCGTAGCCGGGCGCTTTTTGAATCTCGCTCCACTTCTGCCGGATCCACGACTGTGGGCTCTTTCCGTAGAACACCAGCACGGCGTCGCACGTCTCGAGGTTTCGCCGGTGGTCCTCGAGCACGTCCCTCGTCGACCCTTGCGTCAAAGGCTTCACCACTTCGAACCCCGCGTCGAAGAGAAAATCGTCTACCGGGACGACCGCGTCCGCATCGACCGCCTCATGAAGCAAGTAGACGCGTGCCGGACCCAACGCCTGCCGAGAGTCGAGTCCCTGGCCGGGGACACCCTGCTCGATCTCGTCCAACCTCTGGTGAAGGATCGTCTTGACGCTCTCTAGATTTCCTTCGACGACATCGGCACCTCGATTCGCATCGGCGCTCGTCCGCAAGGTCTCGATGAACGCGGATTGTTCTTCGTCTTCGGGATGGCTCGAGGGGGGCGCAATCCAGACGAGCCGGACGAAGTCACCGGCCTCCCCGCGTTTCTGGGCGAGGTCATGCTGCCACGGGACGCTCGACGCCCGTCCACCGTCGGGGCGGAACCCGGAATAGCTTCCGACCAGATGGAGAGAGACTTTGGCTCGGCTGAGCGCGAAGGTGACCGCGGTCTCGAAATCGGGAGCGTTGAGCGGCAGATCTCCATCCGGCAGCACCGTGTGGCCGTGCTCGATCAAGTCCCGACGCAATGCGTCGTACTCCTCACTGAGATCGAAGCTCGGTGGCGCCAGATACACCACCGGTTTGTCATCCTCGAGGACGGACTTCGTGGTCTGGGTTTCGGCTTCGGGTGCCGCCTCCTCCGAGGCCCGCAGCAGCAAGGCGATGTCTTGGGCCAGGTCGTCGAGTTTTTGTAGGAACCGAAGCTCGGCTTCTTCGCCGAAGATCCGACGAAACTCCTTCGCGCGTCCGGTCTCTCGATCGAGCTCGAAGAACTTGTAGCCAAGGGTTTCTTTGATGGAGTCGGGATGTTCGGTGATAGGCACGGGGGTCTTCAACACTTTGAACGCCCGCGACTTATTGTCACGGTTCAGTCCGCCGGTCTTCTCGGCCGCGGAGACGAACTCGTCGAGCTCTCGCAAGCACCATTCCGATCGAATGTAGCCCGGGCTCAATACGGAGACGAGCAAGTACACCGTCGTGAAGCGCGCCTTCAGCTCCTCCGCGAAGACGTCGTTGCCGTTGAGCTTCGGATCGCGCCAGATACGCGGCGCCCCGCCGAGAAGCTCGCCCAGGCGAACTTCGAGAGCTTCGTGAAACATCTCTACCCAGCCGTCGCGCTCACCGATGGATTTGTTGTCGATGTGCGCGTAGCTGATGAAGAGATCGTTGTCGTAGGCAACGCTCATGGGAAGACCGAAAGATAGCACCTCGGCTGCTAGCGGAGCCAGCGGTCGGCCAGCGGTCAGCCAGCGGTCAGCTAGCGGTCAGCCAGCGGTCAGCCAGCGGTCAGCTACCCTCGAACATGTCCACCAGAATCCAAGCCGACTCGGCGCCGGTGTCATGGTGCAGCGTCACCATGACATGGACGGGACCGGAGTCGAACGCGAAGAGAAACGGAAACGTCTCGCTGAGCTCGCCGCGCGCGATGCCGGCGTGAAACCGCTTGGCGAACTTCTCCACGTTCGTGCACGGAGCGACGTCCTCGAAGAAGTTCTTTCCGATCACATCGGCTGCGTTCTTGCCCGCCAGCTTCGCTTCGGTTTCGTTATAGGCGAGGACGATTCCCTCGAGGTCGACCTCGATGACTCCGTACGGGAGTGCGTCGAGCTCCTCCCGTTCAAGGGATCCAACCTCTCTGATTCGATGGATCGCCCTTTGTTTGTCCGCATCCAAGTTCGGTGGGTCAGGCATCTGCGTTCTCCTCGTGTCACTCGGTCGTGAAGTTAGTTGCTCATCGTGGGGGGACCATAGAAATAGTGGAAGCTTCGCGTGGCTCAAGAGGAGAGCAGCGGGCGAAACCGTAACGGGTGGCTGACGTTTTTCACCACCGCCTCGCGGAGAGCGCCGAATCGCTCGGGCTCCCCTACAGTCTCTGCGAGACCGTCCATACAAAGGATCTCGTCTCTGAGCGCGACGCCTTGGAGTCTCGCGGCATTGTTCATGCCGGAGCTGAATCCCGTAAAGGCGTCGTCGGGTCCGAACAGCCCGACGAACAGTGAAGCGTAGTTGAGTCCGGTGGAGACACCGATGGGCGGCTCGAGCGACTTCAACTGCGGCCAAGCCGGATCGTGCCCGAGATTTCGAGAGTGATCCCGGATACGGATAGCCGCGTCGAGGGCGCGGGTGCACGTCTCTTGGGGGCTCCACTCGAAGAAGGGGGGGCCCCACAAACCGATGACACAATCGCCCACCATCTTGTCGAAGACCCCGCCGGTCTGCCAGATGATATCGACGACGCGCTCGCTCCAAGTATCGATGAGCTTTCCGATGAGCGCGGGCTCTTTCAAGACGCGCTCGCTCAAACGGGTGAATCCCGAGATATCGCAATAGACGATCGCGACGTCTTTCTCCCTAGGCGCCAAGAATCGACTGACGTAGTCTTCTTCGGCCAGGAGACGAGCGACGACCGGTTGGGAAAAACACCGAGAGAGGTACTTCCACTCGCGGTTGAAATCCACGATGCGTTGTCGCAAGTAGTCGACGAAGCGCTCGATCAGGTCGCGGTCGAACGTCGTGAACTCTCCTCTTCGAGTGGTTACGATGAGACGGCCGACCAAGGTTTGGTCTTTGACCCCGCTGATGAGGACGTCTTCCCGATACTTCGTGATCCCGAAATAGCCCGGCACGTCCGCATCTTTTCCATCGGGGACCCAAGGCGCATGCGAGCGCATGAAGGTGTCGACGTCCGAGCCTCGCGGCTCGACGCTGGAGTCGTGGACCAGGTTCGTATCCTGGACGATCTTGTAGCCCAGCGTGCGGCCGTCGATCTCGTCCTCGTGGCGGTAAGCGAGCAGTAAGTCGTCCAGCTCGACGTTGTCCTGCAGCACCTCGATCGCACGACGGATGCCGCGGTCGAGGAGCGGGTCCTTGAGCGCTTCCGAGAGCTCGCCCGTCACTTGATGCTTCTTTCGTGCGAGGGCGATGGCCGCGAGGTAGTTGTCGATCTCCTCGCACCACACCCCGAGCAAGCTCCTCGCCTCTTCGAGTCGGCTCTCGGCGGGCTCTGACTCGAAGCTAAGTGCCGCCTTGCCGTAGCACTCGCCGGCGACGTCGAGCGGCTGGCCTAGGATCGTCCATCCATCCTGGTGATAGACCGATTCCCGACCGAGGTCTCCATCGTAAATGAGGTCCGAGAAAGGCCATTTGGTCCCGACCGGCCACACGAACTCACGCACGGCGGAGCTCTCGTCAAAGGTCGTGACGAAAGCCATGCTCGCTCCGGTGTGCTCGACGACGAGCCTCATGAGGTGGCCGAGGGCCCGACCCAGAGGCTGCCTCTCGATCGTTGCTCGCTCGAGAGCTTCATCAGAGGCGTCTCTGAGCGCGTCTCGCGCAGCCGCCGCTTCGAGGCGCCGCCTCAGCGCCGCCACCTCCTCGCGCGAGCCGGGCTCAGTCGTCATGGTTTCATTTTGTCCCGAACACGTCAGAATAGAAAGATGGACGACCGGCGGACCCCGCGCTGGGTTCTGATTCTTTGGACCCTGCAATGCATCCCGAGCGTGGCGCTCCTCGTGTTGGCTCGTCTCAGCATGGACACCGGCGCGCTCAGCCGATGGAAAGCGTGGACGGCCATCGGCGTCGCGATCTCGTGGACGCTCGTCATCGTCACCTTCGCCGTGGTGCCGAAAGCTCGAGTCTGGTTGGCGACGCATCGATGGCAGCTTCTTCTGGCCTTCACTTCGATCGCCGTTACGATCGTTTTGGTCGACGCGGGACTGAGTGCCACCGGCATCGTCCCGACGATGGCGGCGCAGCGTGGACGGTCACTCTCTTACGCGCTCGATCGCTTCCCGTCGACGCGGTTGATCCCCCAAGACGTCGAGACGAGTGGCGGGGGCGTCTACGTCAACCACCGCGGCCTGCGCGGCGACGAGATTCTCGAAGTGCGACCATCAAAGCTGGCGCGAGTCCTCGTCCTCGGGGGCTCTCAAGTTTTCGACTTGGTCGGGAACTGGCCGGAGAAGCTCGAGACCGCGCTCGAAGATCGCGCGCTCCCCATCGATGTGGATGTGCTCAATGCCGGGGTGCCGGGTCACTCGACCAACGAGTCCGTCGAAAAGCTCGTTTCGGATCTCTGGACGTTGGGCCCGGACGTCATCGTCTTGTGCCAAACATGGAACGACACGAAGTACTTGCACCGCGTCTCCTATAGCCAGCCCGTCCGGGGTCTCCCACCGGAGGCACCCGAGCCGTGGTTTCCCGACTGGCGCATTCATCCCTCGGGGATCGACCGGCTGCTCACGTCTTCCGCGTTGTATCGCAACTTTAGATGGGCGTGGGCGCGAAGTCTCTACCCGGAAGAGGGTCTGGCCTCTCTTCGGGCAACGGGCCGAGACGAGGAATCCATCGCGATGGGATTGAGCCAATTTCGACTCAATCTCTCCGTCATTGCCGCGGCCGCCGAGTCCATCGGCGCCAAGCTCGTGCTGTGCAAGCAAGCGCGTCTGTTGACCGCGGACGGCTCTGGCGACTCGCAAACGATGGCGCGCGACTATGGCTCACGAAACACGGGCCTGACGCCGGACGCGCTGGTGCGAGCCTTCGACGCGTGTGACCACGTCATCGAGGAGGTCGCGGCGAAGTCGAACGCCGTCGTCGTGGATATGGATAGCGAGATGACGGGCCACGGAGACTATTTCGTCGATGGCATTCACTTTAGCGAGGCCGGCGCGGCGATGGCTGCCAAGCTCGCCGCATCAGCGATTGCCCCCTTATTGATCGCCGAGCGCGACTGACAAAGAGAAAGAAGCCCCATCGATGGATTTTTCCTGGACCGAACAACAGCTCGCCTACCGCGACACCGTCATCGCTTTCGCTCGCAAGACGCTCTCCGACGATGTCATCTCGCGGGACAAGACCGGCGAGTTCCCACACGAGCTCTGGAAGGCATGCGCCGGATTCGGCCTCCAGAGCCTCTCGATCCCCAAGGAGTACAACGCGTCCGGCGTCGACACCGATCTCCTTACCGCCGTCCTCGCGATGGAGGCCATGGGTGTCGGGTGTAGAGACAACGGGCTTACGTTCGCGCTCAACACGCAGATGTGGACGGTTCAATATCCGATCTACAAGTTCGGAACCGAAGAGCAGAAGAAGAAATACTTGCCTTCGATGTGTCGAGGCGAGCTCATCGGGGCTCACTCGCTCACGGAGCCCGCATCCGGCTCCGACGCGTTCGCGCTCCAAACGACAGCGACCCCTTGTGATGGAGGCTATCGGCTCAACGGCACCAAGTCCTACATCTCGCTGGGGACGATCGCTGACGTCGCCCTCGTCTTCGCGACCTGCGACCCCGCCAAGGGGAAATGGGGTGTGACCGGTTTTCTCATCGACGCCGACTCCCCCGGGTTCAAAGTCAGTCCGCCGCGCGACAAGCTGGGCCTTCGCACCGTGCCGATGAGTGACCTCACCCTGACCGACTGCTTCGTGCCCGAGAGCCAGCGCCTCGGACCTGAAGGCTCCGGCGTGAGCATCTCGACGAGCTGCCTCGAGCTCGAACGTTGCTGCATTCTCGCGAGCCAGCTCGGCGCGATGGAGCGTCAGCTCGACGAGACGATCGCCTACGCGAGGACGCGAAGGCAGTTCGACCAGCCCATCGGTAAGTTCCAGTCGGTCTCCAACCGGGTCGCGGATATGAAGCTTCGCCTCGAGACCGCGCGGCTTCTTCTCTAC
>JAJCXL010000440.1 GCA_029263435.1 Acidobacteriota bacterium
GTGGCTTGCGGACCTTGTTACAAGACGCGCTGCCCCGGTTATGACAACGTGTGTATGACCCGCATCGAAGTCGAAGATGTCATGGCCGCGGTGAAGCGCCAGCTGGAGCGCTCGAGCGCGTGATCGATCTCGATTCGATACGAGACACGCCGCTGATGCGGGAGCCGTTCGACCACCTCGTGGTCCCGCATTTCATCGACCGCGACGCTCTCGCCGCGATCCACCCGGACTTTCCGGTCGTCAATAACGGCGGAAGCTTCCCTTTGAGCGAGCTATCGTGCGGGTCGAGCTTCCGGGCTCTCGTCGACGAGCTACAGGGAGACGCCCTTCGCTCGGCGGTCGGGGCCAAGTTCGACCTCGATCTCACCGAGCGTCCTACCCTGCTGACCGTGCGAGGCCAGGCTCGTGCGAAAGACGGTCGCATTCACACGGACGCGAAGTGGAAGCTCGTCACCCTCTTGTTGTACTTGAACCGTGAGTGGCCTCACGCGGGCGGGCATCTCAGGCTCTTGCGCACGAACGCGTCTCTCGAGGATTTTGCGGCCGACGTCGCACCGGTGGACGCCACCGCTGTGTTGTTTCGCTGTACCGACGATGCGTGGCATGGGCACACGCCTCATGTCGGAGAACGACGAGCCGTGCAGGTCAACTGGGTCGAGAACGAGAGCTGGCTCCTCCGAGAGCAAAAACGCCACCGGTGGTCATCCAGGATCAAGCGGATTTGGAGCGGCTCTCGAGCTCCCAGAGCTTAGCGTACTTGCTGAAGGAGTAGAACGCGCTCGTCACGGCCATGATGATGCCGTTCTTCCCATCGAGAAGGCCACCTTTGAGCACCAAATCTCGCACGATCGACAGCGGCATGACGAACAACAGCTTGGAGACGGAGGCTCTCTTTCCGCGACGGTAGAGCTCCTCCGCTGCCGTCGTCGCATAGGCATCGTTTTTCCGGATCCGATGGCTGACCGACTCGGTCGTGAAGTGATGGAGCTCGCCCTCGAGACGCTCGACGGGCCCCTCCACGAGGACGCGCTCGTGAACGGGATGGTCCGACACGCGACCTTTGCTCCGTTGAAAGAGGCGCTCGACCTGGTGCGGTCGTCCCGCTCCATAACGAAGGCGTTCCCCGCAGAAGTAATTCACCCGAAGCATCGAGTAGCCCGAGACCGAGCCCATCGTCTGAGAGGCCTCTTGGATGGCCCGGCCGAGGGTCTCGTCGACGACTTCGTCGGCGTCGAGAAACAAGATCCAATCGCCTTCCGCGTGATCGAGCGCGAAGTTTTTCTGGTGCCCGTACCCCTGCCAGTTCGGCTGAAGCATCACGCGCGCGCCGAGCTTTGCCGCGAGCTCACGCGTTCCGTCGGTGGAGCCCGAGTCCACCACGAGAACGGCATCCGCGAAGGAAACCGCGGCCAAGGTGCGTTCGAGTAAATGTGCCGCATTCTGAGTAATCAGAACGACTGTGAGCATGCGCCTTATAATAGCGGACCGTGGACTATCGATCGGCAGGAGTAGATATCGACGCAGCGACTAAAGCGCTGGGAAAAGTGCGGGAGCACGCGCGCTCGACCTATCAGCCAGGAACGTTGTCGGACATTGGCAGCTTTGGTGGTTTGTTCCGTCTGGACACCGACAAGTACCGGCGTCCCGTGCTCGTCGCGAGCACCGATGGTGTGGGCACCAAGCTCAAGCTCGCTTTCGCGACCGGGCGGCACGACAGCGTTGGCTACGATCTCGTGGCCCACTGCGTGAACGACATCCTGGTCCAAGGCGCCCGCCCGTTGTTCTTTCTCGACTACCTCGCGATGGGGAAGCTCGAAGGTGAGATTGCCGCCGAGGTCGTCTCCGGGATGGCTGAAGCCTGTCGCGAGTTCAAGCTGTCGCTTCTGGGCGGCGAGACCGCCGAGATGCCGGGTTTCTATCAAGCAGGAGAGTACGATGTCGCAGGCACCATCATCGGAGTCGTCGACGAGGAGCGCATCATCGACGGCCGCACGGCCGCGCCCGGAGATCGCTTGTGGGCGCTCGGCTCGTGGGGACTGCATACCAACGGGTACTCCCTGGCCCGCAAGATTTTTTTCGAAAAGGAAGGGTTGTCGCCGGAGAGTGTCGTCTCCGAGCTCGGCGCGAGCGTGGCTGACGTCTTGCTCGCGCGCCACCGGTGCTACCTTCCCGAGCTCGAAGCTCACTTGGACGGCGGTCGGATCCACGCACTGGCCCACATCACGGGTGGCGGATTGACCGACAACATCCCGAGAGTGTTGCCCGACGGCACCGGAGTGCGCATCGATCTCGGAGCGCTTCGGCCGCTTCCGGTGTTTCGCTATCTCATGGAGAAAGGCGACGTGGCGCCCGCCGAGATGCTCCGCACCTTCAACATGGGCGTCGGCATGGTCGTGATCGCGAAAGAGGATCTGGAGATCGAGGACGCGTGGCTCATCGGTGAAGTCATCGAAGGTGAAGGCGTCGCTTATGAAGGCTCTTTATGAGCATCGTCCATGAAGGGTCTTCGTGAGCCGCACACTCGGGGTCTTGATCTCAGGGCGCGGCTCGAACCTCCAAGCGATCCTGGATGCCATCGAACGTGGCGATCTCGACGCCCGCATCGGGGTCGTCATCAGTAACGTCTCGGGAGCGGCGGGACTGGCTCGCGCCGAGAAGGCTTCGGTGCCCACCGCCGTCTTGTCCCATCAAGACTACGGCTCCCGCGAAGCTTTCGACGAGGCCCTGCTCGAACGTCTGGACGAGAGCGAGGTCGACCTCGTGTGCCTCGCCGGCTTCATGCGCATCCTCTCTCCAGTCTTGGTGCGCGCGTTTCCCAACCGCATCCTGAACATCCACCCGTCCCTCTTGCCAGCGTTCACAGGGCTACATGCTCAGCGACAAGCGGTAGCGCACGGCGTCAAGCTCAGCGGATGCACCGTGCATCTGGTCGATGAAGAGCTCGACCACGGTCCGATCGTGCTTCAATCCGCGGTTCACGTCGATGACCAGGACGACGAGGATACGCTTGCGGCGCGCATCCTGGAGCAGGAGCACGCCCTCTACCCGAAGGCGATTCAGCTCGTCCTCGACGGCCGTGTCGTTATCGAAGGCCGGCGGGCCCGGATCTCTTGATGCTCATCGAAGAACAGATCGCCTACCTGACCAAAGGCGCGGTCGACGTCGTCACGCCTGAGGCGATAAAGAAAAAGCTCGAGTCGAAAAAGACTCTCAAAGTAAAAGTGGGTTTCGATCCCTCCGCACCGGATATCCATCTCGGCCATACGGTGTTGATGCGAAAGATGAAGCACTTTCAAGACCTCGGGCACGACGTGGTGTTTCTCATCGGCGATTTCACCGGCCTCATCGGCGACCCCACCGGCAAGTCGAAGACCCGCCCGGTGCTCACGCGCGAGGAGATCCTCCAAAACGCGGAGACCTATAAAGAGCAGGTGTTCAAGATCCTCGATCCGGTCAAGACCATCGTCGACTTCAACAGTCGCTGGCTCGGGGCGCTCGGAAGCGAGGGTTTCATTCGCCTGGCCTCGCGCTACAACGTCGCGCGTATGCTGGAGCGAGACGATTTCAAGAAACGCTACGGATCGCAGCAGCCGATAGCGATCCACGAATTCTTGTATCCCCTGGCTCAGGCTTACGATTCGGTCTTCCTCGAAGCGGATTTCGAGCTCGGAGGCACCGACCAGCTCTTCAATCTCCTCGTGGGCCGGGACATCATGCCGAAATACGATCTCGAGCCGCAGGTGGTGTTGACGACACCTCTTCTCGAAGGTCTCGACGGCGTGGACAAGATGTCCAAGAGCCTCGGAAACTATGTCGGCGTGAACGAGCCGCCTGCCGATATGTTCGGCAAGCTGATGTCGATCTCCGACGAGCTCATGTGGAAATATTACGAGCTCCTCACCGATCTCAGTCTGGCGCAGATCGAGGCCTTGAAGGCCGGCGGAGACCCCATGAGCACGAAGATGGGCCTCGCCAGGCGCATTATCACGGACTTCCACTCCAAAGAGGCGGCGGACGAAGCCCAGCTGCATTTCGATAGCGTCATCCGGAACAAAGAAGCTCCCGGCGAGATGCCGGAGCATCGGGCCGCCGTTCCGCTGCAGCTCTCTCGTTTGATGACCGACGCCGCACTCGCCGGCTCGAGAAGCGAAGCCCGGAGGCTCATCCAGCAAGGCGCGGTCTCGATCGACGGAGAGAAAGTCTCCGAAGATCGTGAGATCGCGGGCGGTCCGGACTTCGTCCTCAAAGTCGGAAAACGACGCTACGCCAGGATCACGTCGTAGCGGACGCTCCTCCGGACGATCGGTGGGCGTTTGCTTCCACCTACGCCCATCTGTAATTATGATTGGCTGAGTCCGGCGCTGCCTGAGGCTTGCGTTTACGGGTGCTCGCGACGCCAACGAAACGAGATGGAAATGAAGTCTGCACGAGCCGCATTTCTTGGCCCATGGGTCGCTTTGTCGAGCCTGGCGCTGAGCGCCGTCGCCGCGGCCCAACCCCCATCCGAGCTCAATCCAATCCTGCAGCGCTACTGCGTCGGGTGCCACAATGACGTCACGCTCTTGGGGAATCTCTCCCTCGAGACGTTCGACGTCGCCGCCGCGGCCAGCCACGCCGAGACTGCCGAGAAGATGATCGTGAAGCTTCGTGCCGGCATGATGCCGCCGCCGGATGCGGACCGACCGGATGCGGACACGCTGTTGACGCTCGTCTCGACCCTCGAGTCCCTCGTGGATCAGGCCGCTTCGGAAGCGCCCAATCCAGGCTCGCGTCGATTTCAGCGGCTGAACCGTGCTGAGTACGAAAGAGTGGTGGAAGACCTGCTCTCGCTCGAGATCGATGCCAGTCGGTGGCTGCCCGCGGACACCTATCTCGGCGCCTTCGACAACATGTCGGCCGCGCAGCGGCTGTCGACGACCCTTCTCGAGGCCTACATGAGGGCCGCGAGCGAAGTCAGCCGGCTCGCGGTAGGAAATCCGAACGCGTTTCCGAGCAGTACGAAGTACACGAACCCGATCGAGGTCTCCCAGCACGCCTGGGATCACCTCGAAGGCGCCCCCTTGGGCACTCGAGGCGGGATGGTCATCACGCATGATTTCCCGTCGGACGGGGAATACGTCTTCACCGTCGAGACACTGTTCGGAAACGGCGTCGGCTTCGAAGACATCGACATCTCCATCGACGGAGAGGGCGTCGCGCTATTGGGTCTGCCCCACGGCGACGACAAGAGCGTTCCGATCCGAACCGAGCCGATTTTCGTTCGCGCCGGACAACGACGCGTCGCGGCGGCGTTCGTTCGAAACATCGAAGGGCCCTATGACGATCGATTGAGTCCCCACGCGTGGAGCTTCGTCGGAGGTGAAGACTCCCAAGCGTGGGCGAATTACGGCATCACCGCCCTCCCGCATTTGAGCGACCTCATCATCACGGGTCCCGAGCGCCCCGTCGGCGTGTCCCGGACCGCGAGCCGAGACGTCGTCTTCAGCTGTCAGCCGAGCTCTCCCCGGGAGGAGCGTCCCTGCGCCGAAGAGATCCTGAATCGATTGGCGAGCCAAGCCTACCGAAAACCCGTCACCGCAGAAGACTTGGCGGGTCCCTTGAGTTTCTATGAGCGAGCGGCCTCGGAAGAGGGCTTCGAGATCGGCATCCGCACCGCGCTTCAGGCACTTCTGGCGAGTCCGCAGTTCATTTTTCGGCTCGAAGAAAAACCCGCAGGTGTACGTCCGGGCTCGAGCTATCGGGTCAGCGATGTGGACCTGGCCTCTCGGCTCGCGTTCTTCTTGTGGGCCACGAACCCCGATGAAGAGCTGCTCGAGCTCGCCGCTCAGGACCGCCTCTCCGACCCCGAGATTCTGGAGGGTCAAGTCCTCCGGATGCTCCGCGATCCCCGCTCCGAAGCGCTCTCCACTCGGTTTGCGTCGCAATGGCTCAGACTTCAAGACGCCCACGACAACCATCCGGAGCCTTACCTCTATCCCGACTACACGGGGCAGCTGGGTGATGACTTGATTCGAGAGACGCAGCTCTTCTTCGACGATCTCGTTCGTGAAGACCGAAGCCTCACGGATCTTTTCTCCGCGGACTACACGTTCGTGAACGAGCGGGTGGCGCGCCACTACGGCATTCCGGACGTCGCCGGTGAAGAGTTTCGCCGAGTGAGCTACCCGGATGAGAGCCGTCGAGGCGTACTCGGACACGCCAGTGTGCTCCTCCTCACGTCGATGTCGGCGCGTACCTCGCCGGTGCTGCGCGGGAAGTGGGTCATGGAAGTCCTGATGGGAACGCCGCCGCCCCCGCCACCTCCGAACATTCCGGCTTTCGACGATACGGCGAGCTCTTCGGGCGGGCGTCGCCTCACGACGCGCGAGCGGCTGGAAACGCACCGGGCCAACCCTACGTGTCACTCGTGCCACCGTTTCATGGACCCGATCGGCTTGGCGCTCGATGGCTACGACGTCACCGGGAGGGTCAGGACCCGAGAATACGGCGTGCCGCTCGATACGAGAGGCACTTACTATGACGGCACCGATGTGAGCACCGCGGCTGAGCTCACCCGCGTCCTGATGAAACGGCCCATCCCGCTGGTGAGAAATTTCACCGCCAATCTCTTGGCCTACGCCATGGGGCGCCGGGCGGAGTACTTCGACCAGCCCGAGATCCGAGAGATCGTGCGGGCAGCGGAAGCACGAGACTATCGAATGTCCGCGTTCATCATGGGCGTCGTGAAAAGCGATCCGTTTCAACTGGCGAGGGCCCAGGACGGCTCCGCGACCAAGACCGACCAAGTTCAACAGGACCAGCAGTTTCAGTAGGCCAGCGAGGGGAACCAGACCATGGCATTCATCACCGGAAAACATCTTTCACGACGTACGTTCATGCGCGGCGCCGGTGCGAGCGTCGCGCTGCCGTTTCTCGATGCGATGGTGCCTGCCGGACGCTCGGCAGCCGCGGCCGTCGCGGCCGTCACGGATCGAGGCGACGCCGGCTTTACCCGGCTCGTGTGCATCGAGGAGTCGATGGGCGTGGCCGGCTCGAGCGACTGGGGCGATGCCGAGCATCTCTTCGCGCCGGCCGGCGTCGGACGTGATTTCGAGCTCTCCGCGAATAGCCAGCTGAAACCGCTCGAAGAATTTCGTGACTACATGACCATCGTGAGCAACACCGATTGCCGCGCCGCGGAAGCGTTCAACGCGGATGAGATCGGTGGCGACCACGATCGATCGACCTGTGTATTTCTCACGCAGTCTCATCCGAAACAGACTCAAGGCTCGGACATCCAGCTCGGCACGTCCATCGATCAGATGCACGCCGCGCGCTTCGGACGAGAGACCGCGCTGCCATCGCTCGAGCTGTGTATCGAGGGCATCGATCGAGGGGGCGGCTGCGCCTACAACTATCACTGCGCCTATACGACGTCGCTGTCCTGGGCGTCTCCCAACCAACCGCTACCTGCGATCCGGGAGCCGAGGGTCGTCTTCGAGCGGCTCTTTGGCGCCGGTGACACGCCGGAGGACCGGGCGGCCCGCCGTCGCACCAACAGCAGCATGATCGACTGGATCGCGACCGAAGTCGCTCGGCTGAAGAAATCACTCGGCGCGGCCGATAGGGTCGCGCTCGACGAATATACCGACCACATTCGCGAGATCGAACGGCGCATCCAACTCGTCGAAGCCCGCAACGAGAACGGTGGCGAGCGGGCCATGCCCGACGCGCCCTCCGGCGTCCCGGATTCCTTCGAAGAGCACATGCAGCTGATGTTCGATCTCCAGGTGCTGGCGCTCCAAAGCGATCTCACACGCGTCATCACTTTCAAGACCGGCTTCGACCAATCGAACCGTACGTTCCCCGACAGCGGTACCACGAAGTCCGTACACGGAGCGTCCCACCACGGCAACGTACCGGGGGACATCATGGACTTCAACAAGATCAACACCTATCGGCTCGCTCAACTCCACTACTTCCTGAAGAAGCTGCGAGACACGACGGATGGCGAGACGTCGCTCCTCGATCAAACGGCGATCGTTTGGGGCTCGCCCATGGCCGACGGGAACTTGCACAATCACCGGAAAAATCCCCTGCTGTTGCTGGGCCACGCGAACGGGGCTCTCGAAGGCGGGTTGCACTTGCGCGCGGCGGAAGGCACGCCCATGGCCAACCCGCTGTTGAGCTTGATGCGGGGTATCGGGCACGACGACATGGAAGCGCTCGGCGACAGCAACGGAAAGTTCCCGCTCGATCTCGCGAGTGCGTCCGTCGCCACGGGAGGACGCTCGTGAAGGCATTGACCGCGCTCGTTTTGTTAGTGGGCATCGCGACTGCCTCTGCCGAGGAGGCTCCGATCCTGGACGCGGCCCATCGAGGCGATCTCGAAGCCGTGCGCGCGCTTCTCGACGACGGTGCGGATGTCGAGGTGGGCACTCGGATCGGACGCTATACCGCGCTTCACCTCGCGAGCCGCGGCGGACATACCCACATCGTGCGAGCCTTGCTCGAGGCCGGTGGCAATCCCAACGCGATCACATCGACGAGCGGCGTGACGCCGCTCCACCTCGCGGCCCAGGCGATCGGCGGAGAAGAAGCCGTCGCGGCCTTGTTGTCTTATGGCGCGGACGCGAATGCGCGTGACGGCGCATCCGGCCAGACGCCTCTCATTTTCGCTGCCGGCGCGAACCGACCCGAGGCGGTCTCGGCGCTGTTGAAAGGGGGCGCCGATCCGAGCGTGACGACCAAGGTCACCGAGGTGCTACCCAGCTTGGCGTTGGATCGCGAGGCGACCAAGCGTTTTCGCGAGAGGTTCTACGGTGTCGTGAAGGAAGATCCGAAGGCGTTTCGTCAGCGGCTGCCGAAGCTCGAGTCCGATCCCGAGCCAACGGAGGTCCAGGCGGCGATCCGCGATCAAAGAGAATTCTTGAGATCCGGCTTCGACGTGGGAGAGGTCGATGGTCGTACTCTGGCCCGAGTGCGGCCGGACTACCCCAACGGCCCTGATGTCGTGAGACCCCCGTTTCGAGAAGTGCTCGTCGGAAAAACTGGAGGCATGACGGCGCTCCTTCACGCCGCGCGCGAAGGAAACAGCGACACGGCGGTTGCGCTGCTCGAAGGGGATGCGGACGTCAACCAAGTCAGCGCCGACGGGACCAGTCCGATTTTGATCGCTTTGCTCAACGGTCAATTCGACTTGGCGCTTCTGTTTCTCGAGCGTGGCGCCGACCCGAACCTCGCGGCGGACACCGACGGGGTCTCCCCCCTGTTCGCGGTGCTGCAAACCCAATGGGCGCCGAAGTCGAACTATCCACAGCCTCGTGCTCAAGACGAGCAGGAGTCAGGTTACTTGGACGTCCTCCGAGCCCTTCTCGACGCGGGCGCCGAGCCGAACGTTCGGCTCAACACCCATCTTTGGTACTGGGAGTACGGGCTGAACAAGATGGGCATCGACTTGACGGGCGCGACGCCGTTTTGGCGTGCGGCCTTCGCGCAAGACATCGAGGCTATGAAGCTCCTCGCGGCTCACGGCGCGGACCCGAACATCCCGACGCGGTGGCCGGACGTTGGCATGAGAGAGCGCCGCCAACAAGACGGCCGTCAGCAAGAGGACTCCGCGCTTCCTTACATTCCGGTGGGAGCGCCCAACGCGTGGCCTATCCATGCCGCCTCGGGTGGCGGCTATCTCGGCCTCGGCGCTTTCAGTGTTCGAAACGTACCCGACCAGTTCATCCCCGCCGTTCAGTACTTGATCGATGAGCACGGAGCGGATGTGAACTCGTCGGACTCCTGGGGATTTCGACCACTCCACTATGCCTCGGCCCGGGGTGACAACGCGCTCATCGAGTTCCTCGTCTCGAAGGGTGCCGACGTCACCACCATCACGAGGCTGGGACAATCGACAGCCGATCTTGCTCGAGGCGGGCGCTCCGGCTTTTTTACCCGGGTGGCGTTTCCCGAGACGGTGGAGCTCTTGCAGAGCCTCGGCTCGACGCTGGAATGTCTCCACACCCATTTCTTGGACACCGGAGATTTCTGCGCGGCCGCAGGGGTCAACGATCCATGGGCACCTGCCGTGGAGGGCTCCGGCCCGCCGGAGAACCCGGACCCGGAAAAGAATTGAAGTCGTTCTTCCGCGAAGGGCTGCGGCTCCGCTAGAACACGCAAAATCGTGTATCGAAGCCGCGGGTCGCTCCGACGTTTCCCGACCTTCAGCGGTTGGGCCGGTGCTCTAGTCGGTCTTTGCTGGATGCTGGCGGTGTCGTGTCGTCCGGGGGGAGACCCCCAGCCCATTGCGGCGCCGGTGGCGTTCACCGATCAAGTCCCCAGGATCTACGCGACTTACTCGAAGACGCAGCTCCCGCTTCTCAGAGATAGCACCTATCGTGCGGCTCACGTGGATCTCCGAGACGAAGCGCGTCCGGCGATGCTCGGCGAGCTGGGCGGGGCGCTGTCGTTCAACGCGCAGGTCCCCGATGAGCCGGAGCTTCGCTTCGCCATGGCGCTCGTGCCGGTGAGCGAACGAGCCCCCGCGGGCGATGTCCGCTTTCGAGTGAGCCTCGAGACTCGGGATGGGCGAGAGGTCGTCTTCGACGAGATCGTCAAGCCGCGCCGGCGCGGCCGATGGCTTCCGCGACAGATAGATCTGACCCCGTGGGCGAATCGACAAGCCTTGCTGATTTTCGAGACGATGCTCACCTCGCCGGAGAAGATCGGAAACGAAGACCTCCAGGATCTCATCCCTCTTTGGGCCAACCCCGAGCTCGCGTCGAAGAGGCGGCTTTCGGGTCAGCCGAACTTGATTCTCGTGTCCATCGACACTCT
>JAJCXL010000441.1 GCA_029263435.1 Acidobacteriota bacterium
TCGATGCACCGGCTATCATCGTCGGGGCATTCGTCGACTTCGACGGTGATGTTTCCACCGTTCGGGCCGCCGTTGTCATCGCTCTCGAGCCATGCGCTCGTGGACCAGTCCACCGAGCCGGCGCTGTTCGAGTACGACGTCGAGTCGAACGTGTCGAGATAGCTCAAGAGGTTCGGCTCCGAGGTGGACGAGCAATCGAGACGCATGCCAACGTTGAGGTCGGGATGGTTGCCGATCCCGGAGTCGAGTATGGCGACGCCGACGTCGAGCTGCGGCATCACGTAGGCGCCGGAGCCCGAACTGGGAACCCGCGCGGTCTGCCTCGCCGACAGCGAGAACGCCGTGACCGGAGCGTCCTCGCTCAAGATGTCGATGTTCGGGTTGCGCTCCAATCGCTCGAGAGCGTGAACTGGAATGCTGAGAGCAACCATCGGCATGCCGTCGAAGTCCCGGCGGATCTTTCCACCGAAGCGCCGGAGTAAGCGTCGGTCCGCCTTCGTCGGCTTGTTCTTGAACGTGACGATGACGTCGATGCGCTCGGCGCGTCGATCGCGCTGAGCCTGTCTGAGCTTCTTGCTCACGTGAGCGCGTCGCCCTGCGTTTCGTCCCTTTCGGTTACGTTTCTGGGCAGCGCTCGCTCCCGAGACCAGAGCTGACATGAACGTCAGCAGCAGTATCAGACCGAGTACCCTTTTGGTTCGTAGTCTCATCATCGTTCTCCGCATCATGCTGGCTGCATTCATTGCTGTTCGACCCAAGCGTTTACGCCGATCGAGGCGGCTTCCATGGTGCTGTTGTTCCAGAGGAAGCTGTTGTTCCAAAGAAAGCTGTCGCTCGCGAATGACGAGTTGTTCCAGAGGAAGCTGTTGTTCCACAAGAAACTGTCATTGTTGAGGGTGGCGTTGCTCCACAAGAAGCTAGCCTTGTCGAACATCTTGCCGTTCCACTTCGAACCGTTCACACCCTCGACAAAGTACTTGCCGTTCTTGTCTTCCTGCACCAGGCCGACATAGTGCTCCTCGCCCGTCAAGTCTTTCGAGACGTCGAGCCCGATATTGGCGCAACCGGACGCGCCCTGAAATACCGCACCGTAGGCGTCGACGAGGCCGGCGCCTTGCTGAAACAAGCTGTAGGCGTAGTCCCCGGCCCGAGTCAAGGCCGGATGAGCCGACGCCATGACACGGCACTTGACCTCGTCGGGGGTGAGCGTCGGGTTCTCTTGAAGAATGAGCGCCGCGATGCCGGTGACGATCCCTGCTGACTGCGAGGTGCCCGACATCACGAAATAGTCCGTGCCCACCACGTATTCGGAGTGCTTTGTCGACAGGCGATTGTTGCTTCGTATCGAAGCACCGATGTGACCTCCGAAAGCGACGACCTCGGGTTTGACGAATCGCTCGACGGTCGGACCCGCTGAGGAGAAGCTCGCCATCCGATCGTCGCGGTCATCGTCCGGCGTGTAGTTGTCGGTAATCGCACCTACGGTGATGACGTAGGGAACGTTTCCGGGAACGCCAATCGTCATCGGATCGGGTCCTGTATTTCCGGCGGACGCCACGACGACGATCCCGGCCTCCCACGCTCTCATGACGGCTTGGTTGACCGGGTCTTCCCAGTAGTGCGACTGAGGCGTCGCGCTGAATGAGAGATTCATTACCCGGATGTCGAATCGGTCTTTGTTGGCCACGACTTCCTGTATGGCTCGAATGACATCCGCATAGGTACCCTGGCCCTCGTCGTCGAATGCTTTGATGGCGACGATGTTCGCCTCGGGTGCGATGCCGTTGTAGCGGCCGCCCAGTGTGTCGACGGCCCCGCTGGCGGCGATGGACGTGATGTGAGTACCATGTCCGAGCTTGTCGCTGTCTTCATCGAGCACGATCTCCACGCCGAGGATCGCGTCGTAGTGGTAGACCAGCCGCTCCGGGAGGATCTGCAGAAACTTCGGTTTGTCGAATCCGGTATCGACGATCGCGATGGTGATGTCGCGTCCCGTGACGCCGAGATCATGCAGCGCGTCCGCTCCGACGAGCGCAGGAAACTCGGTGTACGGGTGCTCGATATCGACCGGCTTTTCTTCGTCCGCGCTCGGTTCCACGCCGGCATCCGCGTTCTGCTCTGCTTGCTTCTTGGCACTTTTCTTTTTACTGTTCGATGCGGTGCTCACGACTCGATTGGTCTGAATCGAGCTCACCAAGGGTGAGCTCTCGATCCGCTCGATCTGAGACGCGCTCAGATTCGCGGCGACCGTGTTGATGATTGAAAGCTCGTGGGTCACTTCACCACCTACTTCGCCGACGAGCTGGCGGACGGCGTTCAGATCTTCACCCTGAACCAGCATCGAGGCGGATTCCGGGGTGGTCGTCGTGCTGAAAGCGACGACGAGAGCGACGACGACCGCAGCCGAGAGGGATGCGACGCGTGTGATTGTCCTGATGTTTCTCTCCTTGATGTGCATTTGCTCGTGCTCTATTGCAACGCTCGTGCCACGAGAAACGGCGCAGCAGTCTAGAGGGCAAGCTGTTAACTTATTGTTAGTAAGAGACTTACTCAGGCTCGTCGAAGGCTTGATCGCGCGTCGTCTTGCAACCACCGCTATTTCGGCGGCCTGACGACGAAAGCGGCGCGTCAACGAGCTCGGGTTAGATCAGGATGGAAAGAGTCATTCGCCGTCGCGCCGCCGGGTGGCGAACCATGAGACAGGAAGGGTTTCGGGAGACCGAGCGTCGATGGATGGACGCGCGGTGCGGTCAGGAGTGAACGGGGATGTTGACTGCAGCCCAGCGCTCGACGACGGCTTCGAGCTGCTTCAGATCGGCGGGTTTCGCGAGAAAGTCGTCCATCCCTGCTTCGAGACAGATGTCTCGCTCGCGCTCCATGATATGAGCGGTCAAAGCGACAATCGGCAGGCGCGTACCGGGCTTGCCCCTTTTCTCGACGCCCATTGCTCGGAGCCTCTTGGCCGCTTCGATCCCGTCGACCCGTGGCAGGTGGACATCCATCAAGACGATGTCGTACTCCGTGCGACCGACGGCGTCGATCACTGCGGTGCCGTCCTCCGCGATGTCGACGTCACAGTGGAAACTTTCGAGCATGGCCTTCGAGACTTCCTGATTCACCACGTTGTCTTCCGCGAGGAGCACCCGGGTGCGGATCGGACCTGACGATGAACTCACTTTTTCCGACGGCGATCGTCGGTCCCCTTCGAAGATCGCGTCAACCACGTCGACGATCCGATCGAGCCGGACCGGTTTGGTGATCTCGAACCGTCTCCGGTCGTCGTCCTCTCCATCCGTCATTTGGCTCGATGTGGTGTCGACCATGACCAGGGCGGGAGCGGCGTCAGGATCGTCACGATGGATCTGAACGATGTCTCGTTCGGTCGCAGTTTTCACATCGATGAACGCGACCTCGAAGGGGGGCGAGCTCACCTCTAGCTTCTCCCTCGCAGCCTCCTTCGAATCGGCCTCTTCTACGTTGAGCCCCAAGCGCTCCAAGTAGTCGCGAAGAACCGCACGCGCGATCGGATCTCTCTCGACGACGAGAACGAATCGACCTGCACGGAGCTCGTGTGACTCAGGCGTGGCCTCCGCCGATCCCGCGAGCCTCCCAAGGTTCGCCGTGAACGAGAAGCTGGCGCCCAGGCCCTTCTCGCTCTGGACGGCGATCTCACCGTTCATGGCGTGGCACAGCTCGCGGGCAATGCCGAGACCCAGGCCAGTGCCTCCGAAGCGCCGACTGCTGGACCCGTCCGCTTGCGAGAAGGCGTCGAAGATCAGTTCGTGGTCGGATGAGTCGATTCCGATTCCGGTATCGGTGACCTCGGTGCGGATGACGCAAGTGTCGTCTTCGAGGTCGGCCGGGGCGACGCGAATCGCGACGCTTCCTTTCTCGGTGAACTTGACGGCGTTGCTCACGAGGTTCGTGAGAACCTGACGATAGCGCCCCGGGTCGCCGACCACTGTTCGCGGAAGATCCGGCGCGAGCCAGGTCGTCAGCTCCAACCCTTTCTCGTCGCAACCAGGAGCGAATAGCTCAGCGACGCTGAACACCGCTTCGTAGAGATCAAGCTCGATCGACTCCATCGAGAGTTTGCCGGACTCGATCTTGGAGAAGTCCAGCACGTCGTTGACGACGTCGAGCAGCGAGTTCGCGGAGCGGAGCGAGGACTCAGCGAAGTGACGTTGCCGGGACGACAGATCGGTCCTCAACAGAAGCTCGGTCATGCCGACCATGCCATTCATCGGCGTTCGGATCTCGTGACTCATCGTCGCCAGGAACTGGCTCTTCGCGCGGTTCGCCGCTTGCGCGAGCTCTCGCGAGTGCGCCTCGTGCTCGAGCTTCTTCGCTTGGTGCCGCATATAGGCGGTCACCAATCCCGCGAGCCCGACGACGTAAAGAAGATAGGCCCACCAGGTTCTCCAAGGCGGTGGAAGCACGCGCAGCGGGATGGACAACCCGGCCTCGTTCCAAACTCCGTCACCGTTTTCAGCGCTGACCTCGAATACATACGAGCCGGGAGCGAGATTGGTATAGGTGGCGCTCGGCATGCCTCGAGAGTCCACCCAATCCGAGTCGAAGCCTTGCAAGCGGTACTTGTAGCGATGTTTCTCCGGCGACGTGAAGTCGAGCGCGGTGAACTCCAACGTAAGGACACTATCTTGATGCAGCAGCTCGATGTCGCTCACCTCCCAGGTGGGCACCTCGAGTGTCGCCGGTCGATTGGATTTCAGCAAAGCGGTGAGGACTACCGGGGGCACGTGCTCATTGCCCCGGACGTCGGTCGGCCGGAAGACGTTGAATCCACGAGGACCACCGAAGTAGATGTCGCCGTTTCTCGCGAGCAAAGCCGCGCCGTGGTTGAACTCGTTCGACTGCAGTCCATGGGTCTCGTCGAAGTTCTTGAACGTCTCGTTGTGGACGTCGAATCTGGAGATCCCTCGATTGGTGCTCACCCACAGCTCGTGTGGCGAGGTTCCCAGCACGCCATAGACGACCGCGCTCGGGAGTCCCTCGCGTCGGCCGAAGTGCTTGAAGACCCCGCGCCCCGCACGGATGTCCTTCGGTAGCCACCGATTCAACCCGCCCCCCTGGGTGCCGATCCATAACACTCCGGTCGAATCCTCGTGGATCGCCCAGGCCACATTGCTGCTGAGGCTTTTCGGATCGTCGTCGACGTGGAGAAAATGCTGGAATCCGACGGTGCGCTCGTCGAAGAGGTTGAGTCCCCCGCCCTCGGTGCCAACCCATAGTCGGCCCGAGCGATCTTCATGGAGGGCGAGGACCCGGTCATTGCTCAAGCTGTTCGGATCCGCCGGGTCGTGTCGAAAGCGATCGAACTCACCGGCGGCCGCATCGAAACGGTTCAGTCCACCTCGATACGTTCCGACCCACAGCCGACCACGCCGATCTTCCAGGATCGCGGTCACTCCGTCGGCGCTGAGACTCCTCTCGTTCGAGGGGTCCTGCCGGAAGTGTCGAAACTCAGTCCCGCCGGCGGCCAACCGATTCAATCCCCCTGCCATGGTGCCGACCCACAAGGCCCCTTGCCGGTCGACGTGAAGCGCCATCACTCTGTCATCACTGAGAGAGCCGGCTCGGCTCGGATCGTTGCGATAGTGGGTGAAGGTGCCATCTTCGCTATGGAAGCGATTCAACCCCGCGCCGTAGGTTCCGACCCAGATACTCTCGTCGGGACCTTGAGCGAAGTTCATGACCACGTCGCCGCTCAACGTGGTGGGATTACTGGTGACGCTTTCGTAAGTCGCGAAGTTGTTGGTGCGTACGTTCCAACGGTTCACGCCGCCCGACGACGCGACCCAAAGGACGTTTCCTCGGTCTTCGAAGAGATCGAACAGCCGGTCATCGCTCAAGCTCGCCTGCACGGCGTCGTCGTGACGATGTTGCGTGAAACCGTCTAGCTCATCATTGCGAGAGCTCAATCCGCCGTCGGTCGCGAACCAAAGCGTGCCTTGAGAATCCCGAAGGATGTCCCGCACCCGGTTGTTCACCAGTCGATTAGGGGCGGGAGATTCCGTACTGAAGTGACGGCTCGTGTGGTCATTCAAGTCGAGGCGGGAAATGCCGGAATTGTAAGTGCCGACCCACAAGACGTTGCTCGGATCGAAATACAACGCGCGGACTCGATCGCCCAGCACGTGAAGGCCGATGGTTGGATCGGTGGAGTAGTGTTCGAACTGATTCGATCCGGATTGGAGTCGGCTCAACGCCCCGCCGTCGGTTCCGACCCAGACGTTACCTTTCCCGTCGAACGCGAGGGCGCGGACTCGATTGTCGGCGAGACTGGTCGGACGACCCGAAACATGGACGAACCGCTCGAACCGACCGGTCTCGGGGTCCCGTCGATTCAACCCCCCGCCGTCGGTGCCAATCCATAACGAGCCGTCCGCGTCCTCAGCGATGACCCGAATGCGATTGCTGCTCAGGCTGGACGCATCCTCTGGATCGTGAGTCTCGGTCGTGAACGTCTGATGCACTGGGTCGAATCGACTGAGTCCGCCACCGTCTGTCCCGACCCACAAGACCCCTCGGCGATCCTCGTGAATGGCCCAGACCCAATCGTGAGGAAGAGAGGTGGGGTCTTCCGGATCGTGCCGCAAGACGGTGACGACATGTCCGTCGTAGCGGTTGAGCCCTTCTTGGGTCCCTACCCAGATGAACCCTTGTCCATCCTGGAAGACCACATTGGTCGCTCCATGAGAGAGTCCGTCCTCCACGTCGAGATGTCGAAAGCGAAGGCTCAACGGGCGAGTGCTCGCCCCGTCCGCTGACGGAAGATTGAGCCCCATGCACAGGAAGGCGAGCGCGCAGCGAGCCGCACTTGCGAAGCGACGAGAACGGAGTCTCATACGGCTGCGACCGCTTCTATCTCGTCGACCAGAGCGCGGCAGACCGCTAGGTGCTCCGTCTCGAGGGACCGGTAGAGCGCTTCCGCGGTGGAGAGATCGTTGGCGCGACCGATGGTCTCCAAGCGCCGACACAGTTCCGCGACGTTCGTGCCTCCGACATTCGCGCTGGCGGTCTTGAGACTGTGAGCCGCATCCGCGAGAGTAGAGCCGTCACCGTCTCTTACCGCGTCTCGAATGGTTTGGACGAGCTCCTTGGAGCTTTCTTGGTACAGCCGAAGGACTTTCTCCAGGATGCCCGTCTTGCCCGTTTGCCGCTCGAGGGTACGCAAGTTGTCGAGCGCTTTGCCGTCGAGGTGAGCTTTCGCCGCCGGAGTGTCGCCGTCTCCTGCCGCCGCGCTCAGATTACCGAATGTGACTCCAGTCCACCGGTGGATCACCTCGAACAGCTCCTGTTGCGTGAAAGGTTTGGTCAGGTAGTCATCCATGCCTGCCCGAATACAGGATTCGCGATCTCCGGTGAGAGCGTGTGCCGTCAGGGCGACGACGGGTACCCGTTCGGCCTCGGTCTCGAGCTCCTTGGCTCTGAGTCGACGGGTCGCCTCCAAACCATCCAGCTCCGGCATCTGACAATCCATCAGCACCAAGTCGTAGGCGTTGGTCTCCAGCAAACTCAGAGCCTGTGCTCCGTTGCCGGCCACGTCGACTTCGCAACCCGCGGCTATGAGAGTCTCGGTGGCGACCTCCTGATTCACGATATTGTCTTCGGCGAGAAGAATCCGGCACTCGACGTTGTCGGTGGGTGATTCAGGCGCAGGCCTCTCTATGTCCGGTGCGCCGGCGCGTAGGAGTTGCAGAGCTTTGGACCAAAGTTCGTTGCGTCGCGGCGTCGGGTGAATGACGGCGGAACGGGTAGGGCCGTTCGTGAGGGCGGCGCTCTTTTCACTCGCGATGGCGACGGCGGAGAGGAATGGGATGTCGAGCGATCGGAGCATCGACTCGATCCGCTTACCGTCTTCCACGTCGGCGCCCGAGGCATCGATGACCGCGAGGTCGAACTCTTCTCCTCGCGCGAGCTCGTCCATCCCACCCGACACGTCCGGGCTGACCGAGACCTGGGCACCGAAACGGCTCAGCTGAAGCCGGACGGACTCGCGGACGAACGGATCGAAGCCTGCGAGCAGCACCACCGGCTCTTTTCCGCTCTCTCCTACCGTGAGCCGGCCGGTCTCGAGAATAGAGCCGGTCGGAAAAGAGACATCGAAGCTGAAGCTCGAGCCTTCACCGAACGTGCTAGCGACGGAGACCGAGCTTCCCATGAGCCCGACGAGGCGTTTGACGATCGTCAGGCCGAGACCCGACCCGCCGTAGAGCCGGTTGGTCCAATCTTCGGCTTGAGTGAACGCGTCGAAGATCTGCTCCATCCGGGCGCTCTCGATACCGATCCCGGTGTCCGACACGGTGAATCCCACCGAGACGGAGTCACCTTTCGCGGTGCAGACCGCACCCATCGTCACCGAACCGGCTTCGGTGAACTTCAGGGCGTTTCCCACCAAGTTGATGAGGATCTGTTTGAGACGTGCCGGATCGCCAACGAGGCGATGTTCACACGGACCGGAGACCCTGCTTCGAATCTGGACGCCCTTGCTATGCGCTTGCTCGACGAAGACGTCCACGACGTCCTCCATCAGCTCTTCGAGATCGAACTCCACTTTCTCGAGCTCCAGCTTGCCTGCCTCGATCTTGGAGAAGTCGAGCACATCGTTCACGATACTCAATAGAAGCTCGCCCGAGCGCCTCGCGGTTTCACCGAATCGACGCTGACGCTCGCTCAGCCGCGTCCCCAATAGCAGGTTCACCATGCCGAGCATGCCGTTCATCGGGGTGCGGATCTCGTGGCTCATCGTGGCGAGAAAACTGCTCTTGGCCTCGCTTGCTTCCTCCCGCGCCTTCAACAGCGCGGTGGCGCTCTCGAGGCGGAGCTCGTTCTTC